>JALULG010000224.1:1352-17629 GCA_027040785.1 bacterium | reverse complement strand
TTTTTTTTTTTTTTTTTTTTTTTTTTTTTTTTTTTTTTTTTTTTTTTTTTTTTTTTTTTGTTTTTTTCTTTTTTTTTGTTTTTTTTTTTTTTTTTTGTTTAATTTGTTTTTTTTTTTTTTTTACTGAATTTCTAATCTATTCGGATTATTTAATTTAATAAATTCATAAGCTTTATCCAAAATATTTTGTTTACTTCTGTAATTATTAATTAAAACAATACTTTTATTTTTGGGAAAATCCTTTTTAAATTGTAAAATATTTGACAAAGAAGCGCCTCTAAATTTATAAATTGCCTGATCATCATCTCCCACTACGGTTAATTTATTTTCTTCTTTGCTCAAAATTTTAATTAATTCATATTGAGCAAAATTTGTATCCTGAAATTCGTCAACCAAAATATATTTAAATTGATCTTGATATTTTTTCAAAATAGCCGGCCTTTCTTTAAAAAGTTTTAAAGTGTAATTTATCACATCACCAAAATCAATATAATTATTATCAAGCAATAATTGATTATAAAAATGATAGGCTTCAGCGATTTCATTTGTTTTTTTAATTTCTTGATCCAATATTTCTTGCGAGTCTCCCCCGCTTTCAGCATTATCTAAATTTAATTTTAAATTTTCCGCATATTCCAAATATTCTTGGGGAGTAATGTTTTGATCTTTGAGACGTGAAAAATGAGCCAATAAACTTTTAATAAATTTTGTCGGATTACCCAAAGGCCTATAATAACCAAGATTAAATTTATTCAAATTTTTATAAACCAAATTCCACTGCATAAAATCATCGGCTATTTTAAAATCGGTTGGCAAGCCAATATCCAAACCTCTTTCTCGCAATATTCTTTCTCCAAAAGAATGAAAAGTTAAAATCCACATATCAAAATACCCGATCGGTACCAATTTATCCACCCTTTCTTCCATTTCTTGAGCCGCCTTATCCGTAAAAGTTAAGGCTAAAATTTCGTCTGTTTTAGCAAAACCCTGCTCTATTAACCAAGCTATTTTTTGAGTAATAACCGTTGTTTTTCCGGTTCCGGCGCCGGCAATAATTAAAAGATGGTTATCTTTATGTCTAACAGCTTCCAATTGCTCTTTGTTTAAATTTTCCATTAAATTATTCATAAAATTGAGATAAAATCAGATTTTAAAAGTTTTTATATATTTATCATAGTAATATAAATAATTTTAAAAAGCAAAACTTGTTTTAGTATTCTTTTCTCTGTCGTGCTGAATCTTGTGCTGAATTTATTCGGTATTATTTCAGGGTCTCCTGGGAAATAGTAAAATTTAGAATCCCCGAGATTCTGAAACAAGTTCAGAATGACAGTGATTATCCATGTCATACTAAATCGCCCTCATGTCATGCTGAATTCATTTCAGTATCTCTTTTTCCCATGTCATGCTGAATTCATTTCAGCATCTCGTTTTTTCCCATGTCATGCTGAACTTGATTCAGCATCTCAGAAAAAAAGTAAAATTTAAAATCCCCAAGATTCTGAAACGAGTTCAGAATGACATATGATTAACACGAGATTCTAAAACAATACTGAAACGAGTTCAGAATGACAGGAAAAACCATGAAATTCTGAAATAAATCCGGAACAACATAAGACCAAGTTCAGAGCGACAGCAAAATTAACATTTGTAATTATTTCATCTCCTCAAAAAGCTCTTTTGCCTTGACAAAAAGATAGATAAAATCTAATATATCAAAATAGTTTAAGAATGTACCTTTAATTTTACATAGGAGGCAAAAATGAAAAAAATAGTTATCAAAATCGGCGGGGCTTTGAACACCATACACGGTGTTCCCAATCTGCCTTTGATAGAATCTTTTGCTAAAGAAATTTGGCAAATTTCTCAAGAAATGGAACTTTTTGTTATTTTCGTTCTTTCCGGAGCGATCCCGATTGGCTTTCGTTTTTCAAAAGACGAAAAGCAAGATTTCAGCGCGGAAGGTCAATCTTTATATTCTATGATGGGGCAATCCTCATTATTTGCCTCGTATGAAAATACTTTAAGAAATTACGGTTTCTTGATTGCTTCGGGAACTTATACCGGAAAAACCCTAACTAATCCGCACACCAAAAAGGTTTTTCAAAAAGCAATAAAAAAAAACAGTATCGTTTTGGTAAATGAAGCCGACAACGTTAATCCGGAAGAGATTTTTGGAGACAACGATTTGTTAGCCTCCAAGATTGCCGTTATCATTAAAGCTGATATTTTAATTTTATTATCAGCCATTAAAAACGGTATTGAATATCCGTCTTCTTTCAATAATAAACTTGGAGGCGGAGAAACATTTTTAAAAATGAAAGTTAATGAATTAACGGATAATTTTATCTCAGAACTGGACAACGGAGAAAAATCCAGACCGGACAGCCATGGTATCCAAATTAAATTGCAGGCTGCCAAAAAAGCCTGCCAAGGAGGTGTTCCGAAAATCTTCATTGCCAACGGCAATGAGAAAAACATCTTGCAAAAAATAATTTTAAAAAACAAAAGAGGAACACTCATTACCCTCTAAACAATAAATGCACGGGAAATTAATACCCGTGCTCTTTTATTAGTTACTCCTTATTTTCTAAGGAGAATTTTTCGTCCGGAAAAATTATCCAGGGATTTTCAAATGTCAAAGACAAAACCATTCTCCGGAGAAATTCTTTTTCGTTAATTTCTCCCAGCTCTTTTTTAAGAAATTCTTTCAACCACCTCCAAATCCTTTTCATGACAAACCTCCTATTGAATTATAAATTTAATATTTTTTCCGTCCGGATCTTGCAATTCCGCCCAGACTTTTACAACTTCAATATCAGGATATTTTTCTTTAATTCTCGCTTCCGCTTTTAAAACATCTTCAAGTTGCTTCTTTTTTTCTTCTTCAACTGAAGAAAAATGATAATCCAGCGCATAAGCGCCACAATCGCTGTGAAAAACCAAAAAAATTTTTTTTGCCTGATGTAATTCGCAAGAAACTTTAACATCAAACAAGAACTCATCAACTCCTTCAGCCACTCTTTTGTCAGATCCGGCAATCGAAATCAAATCATACCCCTCATTGGCAATTCCCGTTTCCTCAGCCCACTTATTAAAAGCGTTATTTAAACGAAAATCCATACAACGAACAACTAAATTTTGACATAAATGTGACATAGATTTATATTATTTTATTTATATTTTTCTTCTTCTGCGAGCCACTTTTAATCTGGCCATTTCTTTCTCAATTTTAGCCGATAAAGCCGCAAATTCGCGAGCATCACCTCTTTTCTCTTCTTTAAGTTTTTCCGCCCTTTCCTTCGCTTCCTGAGCTCTGCTTTCATCTATTTCCTCGGCTCTTTCCGCAGTATCGGCCAAAATAACCACTTTATTAACCAGCACTTCCACAAAACCCCCGGAAACAGCCATATAAACTTTATCTTTTCCTTCATTTTTAACTATTATTTCACCGGGCGCCAAAATGGCAATCAAAGGAATATGCCCGGACAAAACGGTAATTTGTCCTTTTTGAGTTGGAATGGTAATACTTTCAACTTTATCTTTTAAAATGGTTCTTTCCGGAGTAACTATTTCAAAATTTATTTTTTTAGACATAATTTTCCAAATTATTTATTTTTTTACCTCATCAATTCCGCCTTTCATATAAAACTCTTGCTCCGGAACTTTATCATATTCTCCGTCCAAAATCGCTTTAAAACCTTTAATCGTATCTTGCAAAGAAACGTATTTTCCCGGGCTACCGGTAAATGTTTCGGCAACAAAAAACGGCTGTGATAAAAATCTCTGAATTTTACGCGCTCGGGCAACCAATAATTTATCATCTTCACTCAATTCCTCAACTCCCAAAATGGCGATAATATCTTGCAAATCTTTATAACGTTGCAAAACTTTTTGCACTCCGCGAGCCACATTATAATGCTCTTCTCCGATTACTTTCGGATCCAAAATGGTAGAAGTGGAATCCAAAGGATCAACTGCCGGATAAATACCCAGCTCAGCCAAAGAACGAGCCAATACAACCGTTGAATCCAAATGTCCGAAAGTAGTTGCCGGCGCCGGATCCGTTAAATCGTCAGCCGGCACATAAACCGCTTGAATGGAAGTGATCGATCCTTTATTTGTTGAAGTGATTCTTTCTTGCATCTCCCCCATTTCAGTCGCCAAAGTCGGTTGATAACCAACCGCTGACGGCATCCTACCCAATAAAGCCGACATTTCCGATCCGGCCTGAGTAAATCTAAATATATTATCTACAAAAAACAAAACGTCTTGATTTTTTTCATCACGAAAATATTCCGCAATGGAAAGTCCGGTTAAAGCGACTCTTGCCCGAACTCCGGGAGTTTCGTTCATTTGACCAAAAACCATTGCCAATTTATCTATTACGCCGGATTCTTTCATTTCATGATATAAATCATTTCCTTCCCTGGTTCTTTCTCCAACCCCGGCAAAAACACTGTAACCGCCATGAGCTTGAGCAACATTATGAATAAATTCTTGAATAATAACCGTTTTTCCAACTCCGGCTCCGCCAAACATCCCCACTTTTCCACCTTTTACAATCGGGCAAATCAAATCAACCACTTTAATTCCGGTTTCTAAAATTTCCGTTTTAGTTGATTGGTCTTCAAATTTTGGCGCTTCTCGATGAATAGGATATTTTTTTACGCTCTGAGGCGCTTCTTTTCCGTCAATCGGCTCCCCCAAAGCATTAAACATTCTCCCCAAAGATTTTTCTCCAACCGGAACACTGATATATTCTCCGGTATCAATCACTTCTCCGCCCCTTTTTAAGCCGTCCGTACTCCCCATAGCGATTGTTCGCACCAAATTGGCGCCCAAATGTTGTTGAACCTCCAAAACCAAATCTTGATCATTAATTTTTGTTTTTAAAGCCGAATAAATTTTCGGTAATTCCTCTTCAAAATAAACATCAACCACAGCCCCGATAATTTGTTTGATAACTCCCGTTTTTTCAGATATTTTTGTTTGTTGTTTTTCTGAATTCATAATTTATATATTAATTAATTTATTATTTATTCATCGCCATCGCTCCGGCGGAAATTTCCGAAATTTCTTGAGTAACGCTCGCTTGACGAACTTTATTATAATACAAAGTTAAATCTTCAATCATTTCTCCGGCTGCATCAGTTGCGTTTCTCATACTCAACATTCTAGCCGAATGCTCGGAAGCGTTTGCTTCCAATAAAGCTTGATATAATTGCACTTCTATCAATCTCGGAATCATTTGATTTAAAACTTCTTTATCATTCGGTTCAAATAAATACTCAAAAGAATGTTTTTCTTTTTTTAAATATTTTTCCGCTTTTTCTTTAATAAACTCTTTGGTTAATCCAACTCTTTCATCTTTTCCCACTATACCCAAATACTCATCATCAGAAGCCAAATCAATCGGTAAAAGTTGTTTTACTCTGGGAACCTGTTTTATAGAAGAAACAAAATCAGTATAAGCCACCATTACTTTGTCGTATTTTTCTTTTAAAAATCCGTTTATAACAAGATTTGACAAATCACGCACTTCGTGAATGCCGGTTGCCAAATCCGGTTTTTCAAAATCGGAAACAACATTATACCCTTGTCTAACAATCATTTCAGCACCTCTTTTCCCCATTGTAATAATTTCCGTTTTTTTTATACCGTCATTATGCTTTTTAATTGATTTAGTTGCTTTATTAACTATTTGAACATTATAACCCCCGCATAAACCCCTATTGGAACTTATTAAAACAAGTAAAATTTTATTATATTTATCTTTCTTTTTTAACAAAGGGTGAAATTCCGTTCCTTTAATTTGAGACAAATGCAATACCGTATTCCAACTTAAATTGGCGTAAGGTCTGGTAGCCAAAACCATATTAACGGCGCGCCTCATTTTGGAAGCGGCAACCATTTCCATCGCCTTGGTTATTTTTTTTGTATTGTTTACGGATTTGATACGACGTAAAATATCGCGAGTATTTGCTGGCATATTTTTAGTTATTCTTCAAAAGATTTAGTATGTCCATTATCCAATGTTTTTTCAATTTGATGACTATTGACTTGTTCCAATCTTTGTCCGGCTGTTTCTCTACTGAAAAAATCGGAAAAACTAAAAATAACGATTGAAGCTATCACTAAAGTAACAAAAGCGGCCGCTGAACCTGATTTAAGCCAAGTTTTAAAAGTAATCGGATTATCTGTTTGTTCACTTTTAGCCACAACCACCACATTGGCGGTAGAACCAATCGGAGTTCCGTTACCACCAAAACCAACTCCCAAAGCCAAAGACCACCACAATAAATTTACCGGCACTCCTTGAGTTTCCAAATATTGAATTACCGGAATCATTGCCACTGTAAAAGGAATATTATCAACAACCGCCGACATAATGGCTGAAATCCACAAAACGGCCAAAGCCGAATAAACTATGTTTCCTCCGGCTAAATTACTGATACTGGAGGCCAAATAATTTAAAACACCTCCATGTTCCAAACCGCCCACTATCACGAATAAAGCCGCAAAAAATATTAAAACACTCCACTCAACTTTTTCCAAAACCGGTTGCGGATCTTTTTTTGGAGAAACTATTAAAAAAGCGATCGCCGCGCCGATCAAAGCAACCATAGCCGGTGGCATATGAAAAGAGCTATGTAAAAAAAATAAAACAACCACTATTCCCAAAACAAAACTGATCTTTCTCAATGTTTTCATATCTTTCATTGCTTCTTTTTCGTCCATCGCTAATAATTTATCTATATTCTCCGGTTTTTCTTTCATTTCTTTTCTAAAAACAAACTTTAAAGTAAATAAAGTGGCGACCCAAGCAACCATAACAATCGGCGCTACATGAAATAAAAAATCATTAAAAGAAAAATGAGCCGCCGAACCGATCATAATGTTTGGCGGATCACCGACCAAAGTGGCTACACCACCGGTATCGGACAATAAAGCTTCCGACATTAAAATCGGAATAGGATTTATTTTTAACAATCTGGCGATAATAATAGTAACCGGAGCAATCAAAACAACGGTGGTCACATTATCCAAAATCAAAGAAATAACAGTAGTGATCGTTCCCAAAACAACCACCAATTTCCAAGGATTTCCTTTGGTTTTTTTGGCCGCCAGAATCGCCAAATATTGAAAAAAACCGGTTCCTTCTAAAATCGCTACAATTATCATCATTCCGATCAATAATCCAATCGTGTTAAAATCAATCGCCCATAAAGCTTTTTCCGGGCTGTAAAAATTAAAAATCATTCCCGCGCTAACCATCACAACAGCGCCAAACAAACCGATAACCGTTCGGTGTATTTTTTCAGTTAAGATTAAAATAAAAGTAATTGCAAAAATAATTGCTGAAACTATAAAAGGTAAATCAAGACCAAACATATCTTTAAAATAAAATTTTAATTGATTAATAATCAATTTTAAAAATTAATTAAAATAGCCAATTAAAAACAAAATTAAGAATTTTTAATCCCCAATATTTCGCCAACAACTTGTTTTAATTCGGTTCTGGTAATCAAACCGATTAATTTTTGGTTATCATCAACAACCGGAATTCTCATTTGACGATTTGACAAAGCCAAAACCGCCACCTTCATTAAACTTTCGTTTCCTTTAATGATTTTCGGGTCCTTAATCATAAATTTTTCCACCAAAGAATCTTTGGCTTTTTTAACATCTTCTTCAAAAATTTCTTTAGTGGCAAAATGAGCGGCCACTTCATCATCCTCCAAATAATCGGGAATAATTTCTTCCAACAAACGTCCGGTATTAACAATACCGATAACTCTTTCGTCATCATCAATAACCACCAAACTGTTTGTCTTTTTTTCAATCATTTTTTGCAAAGCATCAAAAAGAGTTTTATCTTTTTTAATGGTTTGCACTTCCCTCATAATTTCTTTGATAGTATTGGGCATATTTTTGTTTTTAATTTCTAAATTATTTTTTTATTAAATAGTTTAAAGTTTTTTTAAAATCTTCAATCTTATCAATTAATTTTTTCTCAGTTTCATCGTCAATATCGCCACTTTCTTTAATTTTTTTCAGTTCGTCTTTTCCGGATACTTCCAAATATTTATGCAATTCTTTTTCAAAATCTTTTACTTTTTCCACCGGAACATCATCTACCAATCCTTTGGAAACGGCAAATAAAATAGCCACTTGATGTTCAACGGACATAGAACTGTATTGATCCTGCTTTAAAACTTCCGTAATTCTTTTCCCTCTTTCCAATTGTTTTTGAGTGGCTTCATCAAGATCAGAACCAAACTGAGCAAAAGCCGCCAATTCTCTGTATTGCGCCAAATCCAATCTTAATTTTCCGGCCACTTTTTTCATTGCTTTAATTTGAGCGGCTGAACCAACCCGAGAAACAGATAAACCGGCATTCACGGCCGGACGAATTCCTTGATAAAACAAATCCGGTTCAAGATAAATTTGCCCATCAGTAATAGAAATTACATTGGTTGGGATATAAGCGGAAACATCTCCCATTTGAGTTTCAATAATCGGTAAAGCGGTCAAAGAACCCCCGCCAAAATCCTTATTTAAACGAGCCGATCTTTCCAACAAACGTGAATGCAAATAAAAAACATCACCCGGATAAGCTTCTCGTCCCGGTGGACGTTTTAACAACAAAGAAATTTCCCGATAAGCAACCGCGTGCTTACTTAAATCATCATAAACAATTAAAGCATCCTCGCCTTTATCCATAAAATATTCCCCCATTGCGCAACCGGCATAAGGAGCGATATAAGATAAAGATGCCGGATCAGAAGCGCCCGCTACCACAACAATAGTATTTTCCATAGCGCCGTTTTTTTCAAGCTCAGCCACTATTTTCGCCACTTTTGATTCTTTTTGTCCGATAGCCACATAAATCGAAACCACCTTTTCTTCTTTTTGGTTAATAATGGTATCAACCGCAATGGCGGTTTTTCCGGTTTGCCTATCTCCGATAATCAATTCCCGTTGCCCGCGACCAATCGGAATCATCGCGTCAATCGCCTTAATACCGGTTTGCAAAGGAGTATCAACCGATTTTCTGGAAATTACTCCGGAAGCGATTTTTTCAATCGGATAAAATTTTTCCGCTTTAATTTCTCCTTTGCCATCCAAAGGATTTCCCAGCGGATCAACCACTCGTCCCACTAAAACTTCACCAACCGGAACTTCCAAAATTTTACCGGTTGATTTAACTTCATCACCCTCTTCAATTTCCAAATAATCTCCCAAAATAACAGCTCCCACGGTTTCTTCTTCCAAATTTAAAGCCACCCCGAAAATACTTTTACCGCTTTTGCTAACGAACTCAAGCATTTCCGAAGACATGCAATCGGAAAGTCCGGAAATTTTGGCGATTCCGTCTCCAATCTCCAAAACTTTACCGACTTTTTCAACCGCAAGTTGACCCTTAAAATCCTTTATTTGTCTTTTAAGAGATTCAATAATATAATCTTTTTGACTTGACATAATTTTTAAAATAATATTTAATGATATTTAATATTTTTTTATTAACTCTAACCAAGGAGGGAAAAATGTTAAAAAACACTTGCCCCCAATGTGGTGGTTCGGCCCGTCGTTATGGAAGAGGGACGATTTGCTTCTCTTGTGAAGAGAAGCGATTTCGGGAAATGCTGGATAGTTTTCCCGAAAGAGAAAAAGGGTTTTTAGTCCTTTTTCTTCAAAAAAATCTTTTTTATAGCGATTCTCCGCCCCCTAATCTCTCGGACGATTTACGAAAGATAACAGAACTACACCGATCTCTCCGGGGGTATTACAAGCATCGCTCGTATGTCAAAAACCTGGAGTTTTAAGCTTCCCGGCCTTGGAAAACAAGGCCTTTTTTATTTACTTAAAACATTTTTCAAAAGAGCCAATCTTCTTTTTAAGCTTCCGTCAACTACGGTATCTTCATACTTTAAAACAAGACCTCCCAAAATACTTTTATCAATTTCAGTTTCCAAAACAACCTCTTTTTTCTTTAATAAATTTTTAATTTTTTCTTTAATTTCTTCTAAAGCTTCTTTATCAAGATCAAAAGCGCTAACAACTTTGACTTTTAAAATTCCTTTTTTTTCATTATATGTTTTTTCAAATTCTTTCAATATTTTATCAAGCAATACCAAATCATTATTCTTTTCCAATGTTTTCAAAAAATTTTTTAAGAAAAAATCAACTTTGTCTTTTTCCACTCCACTTAAAACATCATATAAAGCGATTGCATATTGTTTGGGAGTAATTTTTTTAAACATATCAGACTTGTTTAATAATTTCTTGAACGGTTTTATTGTTAATCTCTTTATCCAATCTTTGATCTAAAATCTTTTCTACCGCCAAAATAACAATTTTATCCAAATCATCTTTTGCTTCTTCTACCAATTTTTCCTTTTCCAAAGAAATTTGTTCTTTGGCTTTTTTAATAATCTCAGCCACTTCTTTTTTGGTTTTTTGTAAAGAAGCTTCTCTTTCTTTTTCAGCCTGATTTTTCGCTTCTTCCAATATTTTCAAAGCTTCTTTTTTTGCTTGAGTCATTTTTTTATCATAATCAATTTTTATTTTTTCCAGTTTTTCATCAATTTCTTTTGCTTTATCCAAACTTTTCTTAATCTTTTTTTCCCTTTTTTCCATCAAATTCAAAACCGGATTATAAACAAACTTATAAAGCACAAACATTAAAATCAAAAAATTGATTATTTGGGCAAGAAGTAAAGTTGGGTGAATGCCCAATTTATTTAATAAATCCATAATAGATTTTTGTTTTTAGAAATTAAACAAACTTAATAATCAAACCGATAACCAAAGCGTAAATGGCAACCGCTTCCGCAAAAGCGATAGACAAAATCATTGAACTTTTAATTTCCGAAGCCGCTTCCGGATTACGTCCGATAGCTTCCATAGCTTTTGAACCGATTAATCCGATTCCCAAACCGGGACCAATAGCTCCCAATCCGATAGCCAATGCTGTTCCGATTGATTTTGCCGCATCAATATAAGCAGCGCTGTTTTTAATTACTTCATTTGTTACTTCATGTTCCATATTATTTTTTTCTTTGTTTCAAAACAGATCATTTCTAATCTGAAATTGAAATTTATTTTTTATCTAAATTATTAATGATCTTCGTGTTCAATAGTAGCCGCTTTTAAAAATACTAAAGTTAACATCGAAAACACCAAGGCCTGAATAAAACCGACAAACAATTCCAAAAATAAAAACGGCAAAGGTAAAATATTAAAAATATAAGGCAATAAAAACAAAGCGACCATCAGTAAAGCTTCGCCGGCGAAAATATTTCCAAACAAACGAAAAGAAAATGATATTATTTTTGAAAATTCGGAGATTAACTCCAACAAACCGACGAAAGTTCCGATAAAATACGGCTTTTTAAAAGGACTGATAAAAAATTTTGACAAATATTTTCTGGCGCCCAAAACGGAAATTCCAACAAATTGAACTGAAAAAACAGAGATAAGAGCGATTGCCAAAGTAACATTTAAATCGGCCGCTGAAGAACGAATAAAAGGAACAACCACCTCCCTACCATGATGCATTTCTTTTATTCCCACCGTTCCCAAGCCGGGCACTATTTCAATCCAATTTATTAAAATAACAAAAATAAAAATCGTTGCCACCAAAGGGAAAAATTTTCTTGATTGCTCTCTGTTTTTTGTAACCCCGTCTATCATACTCAATAAAGCTTCAATAATATATTCCAAAACATTCTGGGCTCCTTTGGGTTTCATTTTTAAATTCTTGGTGATTAAAACCGAAACAATCATTATTAATAAACTGACTATCAAAGTTACAATAGTGGTATTTGTAATCGGAAAACTTCCAATATGAAAAATCGGTTCCGGCGAAATTGAAATAACCAAATCTTTAATCCCCATATAAAAATATTTAATCTTTTTTTTCCGTTTTTTTATCAAAAGCGGAAATTATTTTGATTGATTTTTTATAAACAATAAAACTTGACAAAAAAATGGAAAAAATAATCCCCGATAAAAAGAAAATCGGCGAAGTGTTTAATTTCTTATCCAACAACCTACCACCCAAAGCAAATAATATCAAAGGAATGGCAATTGAATAACCAAGATTCCAAGCAAATGATAATGCCAAAAAATGAGTGTTTTCTTTTTTTTCTTTATTTTTAATATCCATTTCAAAACAAAAAAACAAATATGGTAAAAACCATACCTTTAAACTTAATAGTAAAACACTTTTAATTTTTGTCAAGAGATTTTAAATTTTATAAAATTTTCTGGCATTCTCGGTGGTAATTTTAGCTATTTCCGAAAATTTCCGCCCTCTGATTTCGGCAATTTTTTGAGCGATATACTTAACATAAACCGGCTCATTTCTTTCTCCGCGATGAGGTGGTGGAGCCAAATAAGGAGCATCGGTTTCAATCATAAATTTATCATCGGGAATTTCTTTTATCCAGTCAAAACCTTTGGCAAAAACGACAATCCCGGTAAAAGAAATCATAAACCCCAAAGCAAAATATTTTTTTGCCGTTTCCAAATCTTTATTAAAACAATGAATTACTCCTCTGGCATTGGGATAATCTTTTTTTAATTTTCCCAAAATATCTAACAAATCCTCATGAGCGTCACGGCAATGAATAATTAACGGTAAATCCAATTCCTGCGCCAATTTAAATTGTTCAATAAAAACTTCTTTTTGTTCTTCTTTTATTTCTTCTTCTTTTTTCTCGTCTATTTCTTCTTGAGCCCTATCTTTTAAATGATAATAATCAAGTCCGACTTCTCCGATTGCAACAACTTTTTCATTTTGAGCCATTTTTTTATATTCTTCATAATTAAATTTTTCCGCCCGAGAAATATAACTGATTTCATCTTCCTGAACAACAAAATCTCTCAAATGTATCGGATGCAAACCAACAGCGGCAAAAACCCCTTCTTGATATTCATTGGCGATTTTTACCGCCCTCTGAGAAGTGCTCATTTGCGCGCCAACATTTATCAACCATGTATCATTGTCCAAAGCTCGCTTAATAACTTCTTGATAATCATCTTTAAAATCTTTAAAATTTGTATGTGTATGAGTGTCTATTAACATATTTTTGAATTGCTTAATTCTTCATTACTATTAGCGCAACATATTGCTACGGCCAAAGCGTCAGCCGCATCATCCGGACGCGGAATTGTTTTTAAACTTAAAAGCAATTTAACCATTTCTTGAACTTGTTTTTTTTCCGCTCGTCCGTAAGAAACAACCGCTTGTTTTATTTGCAAAGGAGTAAACTCGCTAATTGGAATATTTGCCTGAATGCCGGTCAAAATAATTACCCCTCTTGCCTGCCCAACTTCAATGGCGGTTTTAACGTTTTTAGCAAAAAATAATTCTTCAACCGCCATTTTTGTTGGCTTGTATTTATCAATTATTTTACTTAAATTTTTATAAATACTTTCCAAACGAATTGGAAAAGAGTGTTTGGGAGCGGTTCTGATAACTCCATAATCAATAACTTTTAAAGAATTATCTTCTTTTTTTTCCAAAAGTCCATAGCCGACAATGGCAAAACCCGGATCAATTCCCAAAATTATTTCCTTATTCTTCATAATCTATATCAACATTACTGTAAAAATTATTAACATCATCGCAAGATTCCAAAGCTTCAAATAATTT
This sequence comes from bacterium, assembly GCA_027040785.1. Lineage (GTDB taxonomy): Bacteria > Patescibacteriota > Patescibacteriia > JAACEG01 > JAACEG01 > JALULG01. Next base: position 3,963 of record JALULG010000224.1, on the reverse strand, counting down.
TTTTATTTTCTCTTTCGCTTTTTCGTCAAAATCTTTTTTTAATTCTTTGGAGATATATTCCAATTCCACATAATCGGTTTCAATACCTTTTTTATCCAAAGCTTCTTTAAGTTTTTGCAAATCAGACATTTTCGTATAAATAACCAGATCCTGATTATCAATCTCAATATCATCAGCGCCCAAATCTATCAATTCCAATTCAAAATCTTCATAATCTAAATTTTGTTCTGACAATTTTTCTTTAAAATTGTTTATTCTAATCACACCTTTTCTTTCAAATTGCCACATTACGCTGTTGGGACCGCCCAAAGAACCGCCCGCCTTGGAAAAAATATGTCTTATTTCCGAAGCGGAACGATTTTTATTATCAGTTAAAACTTCAACCACGAAAAAAGTATTTTCCGGACCAATCCCTTCGTAAACAACTTCTTCAATGGCCTCGCCTTTTAATTCCCCGGTCCCTTTTTTAACCGCTCTTTCAATATTACCTTTAGGCATATTGGCGGAACGCGCCTGTTCAATAGCCATTCTTAACTTAAAATTAGCACTCGGATCACCTCCGCCTTCTCGCGCCGCAATAGTTAAATTTTTAGCCAATTTTGTAAAAATACTGCTTCTTTTTTTATCGGCAACTTCTTTCTGTCTTTTGGTTGTTGCCCATTTACTATGTCCTGACATAAATTATTTTCTTTTAATTTTTGCAAAAAATCTTTTTCCTTTTTGTAAAATATTTCCTTTTTTTGATAATTTTAAGATAAAATTAATATCTTTAATTTGTTTATTGTCAATTTTTACCCCGCCTTGTTCAATCACTCGTCTGGCCTCCGACTTTGAAAGACATAATTTTGTTTTTACCAATAAATCAATCAAATTCAATTCTTTTTCCGAAAAAACAAATTCTTCAATATCATCGGGAATACTCTTTTTTTGAAAAACGGTTTTAAAATTCTTTTCCGCTGATAAAGCTTCTTTTTCCGAATAATAAATGGAAATTATCTCACGCGCCAATCTCATTTTCAAATCACGCGGATTAATTTTTTCGTTTTTTAAATCTTTTTCCATTTGAGCAATTTCTTTCAAATCAACATCTGTTGCCAATTTAAAATATTGAATAATCATTTCGTCTTTCATTGACATTATTTTTCCGTAAATATCGTTCGGATGATCGGTGATTAAAATCACATTTCCCCAACTGGTACTCATTTTACGACCATCAGTTCCATCCATTAATTCAAAAGTTATTACATCTTGAGGCTCTTGACCATAGGCCTTTTGTAAAGTTCTACCAGCCAAAACATTAAACAACTGATCGCTTCCTCCCAATTCAATGTCCGCTTTAATAGCTACACTATCGTAGCCCTGCATTAGAGGATAAAGTAATTCCCTTAACGAAATTCTTTCACCGTTTTTATATCTTTTGGAAAAATTTTCCCTATCCAAAATTTGCGCCACTGAAAAATTGTCTGCCTGACGGCAAATATCAAAATAATCTAATTTCCCCAACCATTCGCTGTTGTAATGAATTTCCGCCTTTTCTATATCAAAAATTTTTCCCAATTGAGGTAAATAATTTTTCATATTTTCTTTTACTTTTTCATAAGTCAACATCGGACGCTCTTTGTCTTTATCAGAAGCATCCCCTATTTGAGCCGTAAAATCACCCACAATCAAAACAACCTGATGTCCCAGTTCTTGAAATTTTTTCAACCTTCTCATCGTTGACGCTCTTCCCAAATGGATTTTAGGACCGGTTGGATCAACCCCAAACTTGATTCTCAATTTTTTACCTGATTTTAATTTTTTAATCAAATTATCTTTAACAATTAAATCAACCACTCCGCGACTTAACAACTCTTGAATTTTTTCTTCTTTTGTCATATATTTTTTAAATTATTTTTTAAACATTAAAATTCTTTTTTTAAAACCGCCTCGTTTTTGACTTTTAAAAAACTAAATTTAACTTTTTTTATTTTACCAAATAAATTTAGCATGACATAGGGAGCTCGGGGCCTCGTGTTCGTCACATGTCATCCTGAACTTGGTTCAGGATCTCGTGTTTTTTAGGTTTTACTCTTTCCTTTGAGACCCTGAAATAAATTCAGGGTGACATGGGGAATTCAGAATCTCATGTAAGCTACTGTCATCCTGAATTTAGTTCAGGATCTCGTGTTTTTTAGGTTTTACTCTTTCCTTTGAGACCCTGAAATAAATTCAGGGTGACATGGAGAAACGAGATGCTGAAATGAATTCAGCATGACATGGGGAGCTCAGAATCTCGTGTAAGCTAATGTCGCTCTGAACATTTCAGAATCTCGCGTCAATAAGTTTACTTAACATTTTAAAACGATAAAAGCATTCTTAGCTATAAGAATATCAAACAGAGAATAAAAAATCAAATTAAATCAATTTTAATCTATATTTTAGTCTATATTATAATATAGATTATAATATAGACTAATTTCTCTTTCCAACAAAAAAAGCAAGATCTCTCTTGCTCTGAAAAAAGAATAATTCTTCCTCCTTTCTTTTTAATTATCTCACTCCCCTTGGTTTAGTCGGGGGCAGATCATTTATTGTGAAATAAAGAGTGGTAAAATAGTTTTGGTTATCT
>JALULG010000224.1:0-1252 GCA_027040785.1 bacterium | reverse complement strand
CCAAAAAAAATATCCACTCGCCAAGTTCCGGGATGTTGATATATGAGAGATTGGTTTTTCTTTCCTTTTTTTGCTTCTAAAGAAGTATAGGTAGTGAAATGGTCATTGTCCAAAGTGAAATTGCCCAAACGATGGATATCTAAAACAAGGTTATCTTGATGGTAAATTTTAAAGTTAAAAAATAATGAATTGTAAGGGTAGTTATTTTCTAACCTTAAAAAGATAAAAATATCGTTTTGGGAATAATCACTATCATTGAAAGTATCTGTTTCCGTTTCTGTTTGATAATATGTTCCTTTATTTTCAAAAAAATGATTAACGTTTTTGCAAGTCGTTAGTTTGTTGATATTGAGGTTAAGGTTATTTTGGTTAAAGGATAAGGTTTTGATGAAATATTTTTCAGTATAGTTACTGAATATCTTATTGCCATAATTCGCTCTGACCTGAAAAGCATAGTTGGTATTTTGACTGAGGCCTTCAAAAATATATGAGAATTCATCTCCATCTTGAAAAATACAATATTGATTATCAACATCAATATTGTTTTTGTTCATTTCTTCAAGACATATTTCATATTGATGAACTTGTTTCTCTGTTTCTCCTTTCTGCCAAGAGACTTTAATCTGAGAATAGCTCAAAGCCATGGCTTTGAGATTGTCCGGTGGCGGATAAGGGTCTATGGGTGGGGTTGGATTATTATTGTTGTTTTCTTCGTTTTCATTGTTATCTCCAATTTCATCAGCGCCTCCTCCTCCAAAATTATCCAGATCAGGAGGAACTTCTTGTCCGGAAAGATATTCGTATTCAGTGTCTGTTTTGTTTTTGGGAACAGGCACTTCCGGAGCATCTTTGGGAGGATATGCTGAAGGAAAAAATTCCAAATTGATTATTCCTTGATTGGTTGATTGATTATTGGTTAGATAAGTTAATCTGCCTTTTTCAAAGTATTGACGAATAACCACTTGCTTACCGTATTCGTTGGTGAAATACTCAAAGACTTCGTTTGATCTGGGAGCGCCCAGATCATTTGGTCCCCAAATATTGATAATACTTCCATTGTTTGGGTTTTGCCAAGTTCCACCACGATATATCCAAAGAAAAGCGCCTCTGATTGAGTAAGCTTTTTCTTCTTCTTCGTTAACGACAATCATTCCTTTTTCAAAGTCTTGCCCGTAAAGATCGGGCAAGAAACTGTTTCTCGGTAATTTATGAACAAAGATACTTCCTCCGTTGTCTATGGGTTTGCCGAGGA
>JALULG010000223.1:6878-17655 GCA_027040785.1 bacterium | reverse complement strand
AAATATTTCTTTAAAAAAATAGATAAAATTACGGACATTAAAGTTTACGATGATAAATTGCGAGAAATTCCCAAAAAAAATTTAAAGATATCCAACGGTCCCGCCATGGTTTATATTAAATGGAATTTTCCTCGTCGTTATTTTAACGGAGAAGAAAAATCTTGGACTATCAAATACAAAGTTCATGGCGCTTTGGGCTTTTATAAAAATCATACTGAAATTTATTGGAATGCCGTTCCCACCAAAATAGATGTTCCCATAAAAAAAACTTTGGTTTTGATAAATTTATTTGATAATCATAAATTTAATAAAAATTTAATCAAATTATACACGGAAGCAAAAAAAACAAAATACTATTTTATAAATAATAATACTCAAGCGTTTTTTGAAGGAAAAAATTTAAAACCGGGCACAAATTTTACCGTGGCGGTCGGTTTTGATAAAAATTTAATTCCAAAAACAGCTTATTGGAAAGATTTTTTAAAACTTTTTTACGGTTATCTTTTGGGAATAATAATTGTTTTATTTGATATTATTTTCGCTTTTTATTATTGGTATAAAAATGAGGGGGAAAAAATAATAAACAGAACGATTATCCCAAGATATACTCCACCTCAAAATTTAGAACCGGGCTTAATGGATGTAATCGTTCATAAAAGAGCAAGTAATAAAAATCTTATTGCCACTTTAATTGATTTGGCGGTTAGAGGGTATATTAAAATTGAAAATAAAGAAAAAAAATTTAAATTTTTATTTTTAAAAATTAAGCAAAATAATTATAGAATCTTAAAAATAAAAGAATTTGAAAATGATCCCAATCTGAAAAATTATGAAAAACAATATTTAAAAATGATCTTCGGTTCTCAAAAGTCTTTCTCTCTGAAAAGCTTAAAAAGAAATACTGCCAAACAACGAGCCATACACAATAAATTACCAAAAATAAAAGATGAAATCTATAATTATCTTAAAGAAAACACTACTTTATACATTATTAATCCCAAAAAAGGGGAAAAACAAACAATAATCATAATAATCCTCTTTTTTCTTTCTTTTATTTTGATAATTATTGCCGGGGCTTTAAATCAATTGGTATTTTTGGTGATTATCGTAGCTTTAAGCTATTTGTTTTTATATTCACAAATAAAATTTAAAACGCGTTTATCAGAAAAAGGAAAAGAATTAAAAAACGCTTGTTTGGGATTTAAACTTTATTTAAAAACAGCCGAAAAATATCGTTTGCAAAATTTAAAACCGGAATATTTTGAAAAATTTTTACCTTATGCGATTATTTTTAATATAGAAAAAAAATGGGCCAAAGCGTTTGAAAATATAGACATTCCCGAACCGGAATGGTATTCGGGAAGCGGAATTCCAATGAACCATTTTGAAAGTTCTTCTTTTTCAGCGATTGATTTTAGTAACAGTTTTGTCAGTTCTTTCAATAATGCGCTTGGCAGAAGTACCGGTTCCGGTGGCTCCGGCGGTGGTGGTTTTGGAGGCGGTGGCGCCGGTGGCGGAGGCGGTGGCGCCGGATAAATTACTCTTTTATATTAAGTATCTCAATGTCTCGTCTTTCTCATATCATGCTGAACCCCCTTGTTATGTTGAATTGCCCCTGTCATGCTGAACATTTCAGCATCTCGTTTCCTCCCCTGTCATGCTGAACATTTCAGCATCTCGGAGGAAATAGTAAGATGAAAAACCACGAGCCCCTGAAATGTTCAGAGTGACAGTGGAATTTACATGAGACCCTGAAATGTTCAGGGTGACAGTGGAATTTACATGAGACCCTGAAATGTTCAGGGTGACAGTGGAATTTACATGAGACCCTGAAATGTTCAGGGTGATATATAATAGACACGAGACTCTGAAATATTCATAATAACAGTAGAATTCAAAACAACAATTAAAAAATCACCGATTTACTCTCGGTGATTTTTCTAATATTTAAAATTTCTTATGGTACACAATTAATATTTTCCAATTCACTACTTTGTGAATCATTGTCCTCGGCAACTATATCTACAAAATAAGAACATTCTCCGGCACTACAAATATTATCTGTCCATGTTCCGGTACAAATATTATTAGCTCCACAAGCTAAATTAACGGTATCTATATCACTCTCGTCCGGACTCTGAATATGCGCTACCACACTATTAACACCTTGGATATCCGTTACATTGACACTAATTGTATAATCTGTTCCATTTCTTCCTATGCACGGCGTAATGGAAGCGTTTAAAATATTCGGCCCGCCATTGATGGATTTATCTTGAATGAAAAATAATTCTTTCAAAATATCACCGTTAGAACCAAAACCAACCGGATCGTCAGATATAGCCGGCAAATCATCCATTGGACCGGGCCCACCGGCATCCCGACAATAATATAATTCAAAATTGGTATCCTGACAAGTTCCTCCGAGACTAACCGTAGTACAATTACCGCCGTTATCTCCCCAAGGCCAATCATCAATACTCGGCCACGGATTTTCACACAAAAAGACAGTTTCCCTTACTCTTTTTCGTGCGCTTCCGTAATCCACTCCACTATTACTTTCCGCCCTGATTTCAACATAACCATTACCATTTATCGGATTTCCGGTAATATTGGTATAATTTTCAGTTCTTCGTACTGTTGGTAATTCAAAAATACTATTTGGATCATATTCTGTCCATATCCAATCAAAATTAGCGGAAACAAGTTCGTTACCGGTAACATCATCAATAGGAATCGCCTCTAAATGATGCTGATTTCCCGGATTTCCAACCGCTTGTAAATAATCCCGACGACAATCATCTCTACCGGCGCAAATAAACATATCAGAGCTAACATCATCGTAAACTATAGTCGGATTTGGACCATCACCAACACTCAAATTAACTTTTATCCGATCTATATCACAAATATTATCTCCGGTCGTAAATGAAAAAGAATAAGTATCACCGACCATATTTATACCATAAATGTTCTCCATAGCAATTTGTTGAGTCCCTTCATTCAAACAATGATCAGAGCAACCGTCATTAGGTGCCACTCCGCCATCATCGCAATCCTCGCCCGGATCAATAACACCGTTACCGCAAGTTGGCGCATCAGTACCTTCGTTTAAACAATGATCAGAGCAACCGTCACCGTTTACGGTTGAACCATCATCGCAATCCTCGCCCGGATCAATAACACCGTTACCGCAAGTTGGCGCATCAGTACCTTCGTTTAAACAATGATCAGAGCAACCGTCACCGTTTACGGTTGAACCATCATCGCAATCCTCGCCCGGATCAATTTTATTATTACCGCAATTATCTTGATGATTTGATGATTCTCCGTTTATTATAAACATATAAGTGATTCTACTATCTAACGGTTCTCTTGGAGAAAATTTTAAAACAGTATGTGCAGGATCAGTATCATCAGCATAAACTCTTCCTTTAACAGCGCAATTATCAGCTCCCGAAGGATTAACGATTGGCTCTTCAAAATCTCCGGAACATGGATTACCCGGATTTGGATTAGTTCTTAACAAAGAAACTGTTTTATCAAAAATTCCGGTATTCATTTTTTGATTAAATTCCACCACGATAACCGCATTTCGACAAACATTAATATCTCCGTTTGCCGGATTTGTAGAAGTAACTTCCGGTCTTGGATAACAACAAGTATCATTTCCGCAATAATAAGTATCTCCCGAAGGCGTAACCGGCGCGCAATCACTGTCATTTTCACAACCGCAACACATCCCCCTATGTGGAGGAGTTTCCCCGGAAGTACAAGGATAAATATTCGGATGACAAGTTAAATTACCCGGACATGGATCTTCGCTTGCCAAAGGATCGCAACAACAACGACAATTATGAATATTTGTAGGCGGAGTATCGGCCAAACAAAAAGTATTATCACTAAGACAAGTATAACCTGCTGAGCAAGAAGAAACTCCAACATTACAACACCCCGTACTTCCGGTATCTACACAAGGCGTTCCCGGCGGAGCCGTTTCTCCAACATGAATATCGCCACTTCCGCTAACTCCGCCTGCTCCGGCTTGAGCGTTTATTTGAGTATCTCCATAAGCTACTCCGGTGGCTGTTTGAAAAGGATCTTGATAAGAATCAGAATCAGAATCAGTAGTACTTATAGAAGCAATTGTTGCATTATCACTTGTCCACCTCCAGTCAATACTCCAAGGGTTTAAACTTTGCCCTCGCGGATCACAACTGTCGGGAGCGCCCCTACCCATAGAGCGATAATCAACTGTTCCACTGATTGTTATATTGGCATCGCTTGGCAAAACATCAACGCTGTTAACCGTACAATTTGTATCATTCCTGACTTTAAATACCCAAGAGTAATAATCCGGCTCATCTTTTTCCACAATATTATTTCCGCAAACAGCCAATTCTTGAGACCCTTTCCAAAGACAAGTAGTTGGATCGCAACCTAATTGGCCATCACAATCTTCGCCCAATCCGATTTTGCCATCACCGCAAACAGAAGGAGTTAAATCACCTTCGGACAAACAATTAGAACTACAACCATCCCCATCCTTTAAATTACCATCATCACAATCTTCACCGGCCCCGTTGGCATTTCTTTCCGGATTACCATTTCCACAAGTAAAACCGGTAGCAGATTCTGCAGAACGACCTTCTCGCAAACAATGACTATTACAACCATCACCATTTGTTTGATTACCGTCATCACAGGCCTCACCGAATTCTATTTTACCGTTACCGCAAATAGCCGTATGACTGGAACCTTGCAAAAGACAATTGGAACACCCGCTATCGGCTATTGGTTCACAATGATCTCCATTTATCGGAGCCAAAGTACAATTGGTAACGCTGTCTTGACAAAAATAATAAGTATTTCCGTTAGGAATCGCTTGACCATTATTATCAACACAAATTCCATTATAATCGCAATTTTCCCGAGAATCAATCACACCATTTCCGCAATAATCTACTGCAAAATTATTTTTTGTTGACCCCTCGTGTAAACAATCATCACTGCAACCGTCTTTATTATCCGAATTGCCGTCATTAACACATTCCTGATGATCGGTTCCGCAAGCATTGCCGGTCCAAAGACAAGTAGTATTATCACACAAAGGATCTGCCGGATTATCACATTCTTCACCATAAGCCAAGTTGGCGTTTATTGATTCCAAAGGAGCGCCCAAAACACTTTTAATGCCATCATTGCTTTTTCTAACAACCACCCTGTAATATTCACCCGGCGAAAAAGTTCCAAAAACAGGCGTAAAAGTGGCCAAAGATTCTCCGGTCACCAAATTCCAGAAATAATTCGCTCTCGGTCCCGTAATAGCAAAAAGATTTCCTGCATAATTATGACATTCAGCTCCATCACTGCATTGATAAACCCCGATATTGTTTCCCGCTAAAACATCGCCGGTTGTTAAAGTGTTTGGATCAACCTCTTTGTTAAATTGCAAGCCCAACTCAGCGTTTGGACAAACTTCATCACATTCGTAAAAATGATTAATGATATTTAAGCCCTGAAAATCAACCGTTAATAAAGCGCTTCCTTTTATGTTCGTTCTTGTTTCCGTTGCTTCAATATAAGTTTTACCGTTATTAACGGCAGTGGCTCTTTCGTTAACGTTATTGCTACCAGTAATAGTCGCCACACTTCTATCCGTGCTATTCCATAACCAATCACTCGAACTTGGATTTAAAACAATACAAGGGTCATCTCCTTTAAGAATAGCGGTAAAATCTTGGGTGGCTCCGCTGTGCACCAATTTGGCCGGATTAGGTAAAACTTTTACTGATCTTATTTCGCATTTTTTACCTGACTCACCGGTTTTAAAATACCAAACATAATCATCTATTAATGGTTCACCGCTTGCCAATCTTAATCCTCCGGTTCCTCCCGTTAAAGTGATTTGATACCAAGTATTATTATTTAAAAAACCCGTGTTCGGATAAAGATAGAAAGAATGGACCGCCAATGCCGGTGCCGGTGAAAGATATTGAATCGTCCAAGTGGCGGGAAGATTAACTTGTGCTCCGCACCCCCCGGGCATATCTCCACCACCACACTCTTTAACAATTACTGTTGTTTGATTAAGAGTAGTGATATCAACATCATCTTTAAAACTGGCTCCGATAGCGGCATTCAAACAAACATCTGTTCCGCCTGATCTTTTATTCCAAGGACTTGGGCTGGGGATTTCCGGATCAAGACCGGCCGGATCGCACTCTTCACGCACGAAATAATCACCGGTTGTAAAGCTCCAAGTATAAGTGGAAAAATTCGGCGCGCAACTTGAACGACAAGTGCCGTCCGCGCAACAAGTATCACCGGCAGGACAACCTCCGGCAACCCCAACCGCTCCAACATTTGTGCAAGTGCCAACCTCAAAAGGATAACCATTACTATCATTACTCAAATTATCAGTTAAAACAACCGGACCTGTTTCCGCCCCTCCGGGAACAGTGGTTATGGTTTGAGTATTGTTCCAAGAAGAAACAGTGGCGTTAATTCCATTATAATATTGAACATTTCCCGACCTATTTCCAAAATTTTCTCCATAAATATTCACGCCGGCAAAACCGGCTGGTGCTTTTCCGGGATTTATATTACAAATCCCCGGATGTAAAGGACAGGTACTATTATTCAAACTGCAAACATCAAAACCGACTTCATTACTTTCATCTCCGGCTGAAGTTTGTATCCGAACATTATAAGCTCCGACACCTAATCCCGATGGCACTTTTACAATTATATAAGAATCAGTCCAATATTTTGAAGCCGGACAAGTAGCTGGAAAACCAAAATCACCCAAAGTATCTACAGAGGTCGGATCTTTAAAATAAACTTTTCCGATAGAATTTCCAAAATTTGAACCATTGATTGTTATGTATTCTCCGGTTGGTCCTGATTTTGGATCAATAAAATCAATCACCGGACCGCCGTTTATCGGTTTAACCGTAAAATTCAAATAATTGCTTCTTTCGCCGCCCGGACCCAAAACACTATAGCCAACATCTCCCAAATCCAAATTGGGAACCTGACAATTCATTGTAAAATTTGGAACCGGAGTTGAATTAAGGGCCGGAACAAAAGAGCCGGAACCGCCAAACTCAGCCCTGGAACCGGCCAAAATATTTATACCCGAACTAATCACGGCATCTTCAAAACTTCCGCAAGCTTTTCCAAAACAAAAAGATCCCGCTTCGTTATTCTCCAAATGGCATAAACCGGGCCTAACCACTCCATTATCATTAAAATTATTAATAGGAGTTCCAATACTATTATCAGTCGTATCACTTTGTCCGTCTTTATTTACCACTTCAATCACTCCTCCGTCAGAACCGGCCGGAACAACCACCACTATTTGAGTGTCTGTCCACGAATCAACACAATCAGCGTTAATAGTACCGGCAATATCAGCCGGATTACCATTTATTAAAACACGCGAAGAACCGGGAACATAAGTTCCAAAATTCCTTCCCCAAATAGTTAAAAGGTTTCCGGTTGTACCAACAGGTGTGTGATTATTACTACAATCATCTTTATCATTAGGAGTAACACAATCAATAATCGGTGTTCCTTGACAAATACAACATTGAGATACCGAGGCGTTATAGCCAGCGGCAGCGCAATCAGTCGATGAATTTGTGCATCCGCAATAATCGGAAGAACACATATCATTGTTCGGTTGACAATCAAGCGTTCCCGTGCAGGCGGTATTCATATCATCTCCGCAAGCCGCTCCAATACAACCGGCACAATCAGCTCCACCACAGTCCATTCCTTCTTCGTCAGAGTCTTGTGTTCCATTACAACAATGATTCGCCCTTAAAGTAAAAGTGTGAGTATCGGAAACTGAATTGGAATCCAAATCATCTGCCACTACATCAATAGTATAAGAGTTTCCGACCACAAAACCATCACTATTTAAGGGATGCCAACCGGGACTTAAAGCTCCGGTTAAACTAAAATTCCAAGGAGCCGGATTACCGCAAAATCCCGGACCGGGACAAGATACGGTTCTAGAGAGACCGGTATTGGTAAATCCCGCATTTCCATTGCTATCACTAAAAACAACATTAGCCACTCCGGAATCATCAGCAGTGGAAACACTGATATTATTATCAATATTAATACAAAGTTGGCTGTTTGGCGGGCTTCCGTAAACAACCGAGAGAGTTGGCTTTTGGCAATCAATCAAATTATTGGTAAAAAAATTAATATCCTCATCAACCGGTATATTATCAGCAACAGGCACTCCTCCGGAAGTCACATGAGGACCTCCGGCTCCTACATTAACTGCTACATGAATCGTGCTGTCAGGACTAAAACAATGATCAGCTCCGCAAGAGTTTGCCGAACAAGTTCCACTGGCGGGCCTAAATTCAACCACATTACCATTAACCGTAAAAGTTCCCGTAGCAGTAAGATCGGTAAAAGTTCCGGCCGGACATTGGGTATTAGAACTCTCAACAGTAATCGCTCCGGCCGGAATCGGACTGTCAACCGGTTTATTAAAAGATATTCTGATTATTGAATTTCGCGGAGACGTATTTCCGGCGCTTACCGGACAAGCGGTATCCGGTGGCTGAATTCCCGTTACTACAAAATGAGCGCTTGCCGAACAACCCGGACAAGCACTAGCAGGATCGGCTTGATAAGTGCAAACTCCAGGGGTTGCCGTATTTTGGCAACTTAAACAACCCGATGGCGCGCAAGCATTTAATTCAGTCACACAATCACAAGGGGTGCCGGCAACAATAGTACCACCGCTTCCATCACCAAACATATTGGCAACAAATTTAACGATTACAAAAGAGGTTAAAATAATTGCTAAACCGATCAGAGCCGCTATTAAAGTTTTTTTGGCTTTTTCAATTTTCTGAGGATTACCACCGGAAGTCATCCATAAAAAACCGCCATAAAGGATAAGACTGATCGCCAAAATACCTAAAAAGCCCAATAAATACTGAATAATTTTAATAGCGGTTTCTTTCAGTCCCGTAGTTGCCAAACCAAAAGTACTTCCCATATTATTCGGAATATCAACTTGAGCCAATACAATATTTACTCCAAATACTAAAAAGAATAATGAGAACAAAAGAAACAAAAATTTTTTATTTTTTCTAAAAAACATAAATTAAAATTAAGGACATGGTCCGGCGCTCCAAATGCCATCACAACAATAATTTTGTCCGGCCGGAGGTGGGACGACACAACCGGGACCGGCGCTTGGATAAAAACAGTTTTGATACATATCTTTTGCTTTTGAATTAACTTCCGGCCGGTATTGAGTCTTAACATTAAATTTAAAATGGTTGATATGAGCGATTGTCTTAACCGGCGGAGGCAAAGACATATCATCATCTGTTATCCAATAACCAAGCACCGGACTTTTAATTCCGATTGTTGTTGTGCGTAAACTGCTATACATCATTTGTTCGGAAAAAGTGACGTCCACTGATGGTGTTAAAGACGCTCCCTCGGCATTAACTCCGGGAGAAACAGACTCAATACTTGGCGGACTTATTTCTATGTTATTGCTTGTTTTAAATGCCCAAACATAATCATCAACACCGGGACCTTCGGGTTTTCCGTTATGGTTTCCATCAAAAGAATTTCCCACCATATCAACAATTCCCGCAAAAGGCGGACCAAGCGCCAAAGGAGGTTCAGGACCAATCGGCGGGGCTTTAACAGTCACTTGAATATTTTCATTACCCGGCAAACAATAAATCGTTTCATTACAGGAATTTATTCCGCAAGGTGCCCCCAAAAATTCAACCGTTCTATATTGATTTGAAATATATAGAGTTCCGGCAACCGAAGGAGGCGCTGTAGAATCATCAACAAGAATATTGGTATTAGTAATACTGGTCGGATCAATAGCTTCTGAAAATTGAATTTGAATTACCACATTCTTGGCATAAGTTCCGCCGGCAACCGGAAAAACCCTGGTAATATAAGGCGGGGTCGTATCTATAAAGGTGCCGATTTCAAAAGACCAATCAAATCCGGCAAAAGCGCCGAACGCCGGGGTGCCGTCGGCCTTTAAAATATTATTTGTTAATCTCACTGAATACCAAGTATTATTTGAAGAATTTCCCAAAAGCGGATCCGGATTAAAGACAAAAGTTTTATTATCATTGGTATAAACAGCCACCGGCATCACATAAGGACCGGTTGATAATTCTCCCATTTTAGCAATAATAACATTTGGTACCCCGGAAGCATCGGTGGAAACCGTATCACAAACAGCGCCCGCACAATCTCCAAAAGTTCCATTTCCATTTGTATCATCAATAAAACTGGTTGGATCGATTTCTTCTTTAAAAGTGACGGCAATATTTGTATTACGAGCCACATCTCTTTGACCCGGCGCCGGATAAACGCTTTCAATAATACCGGCACCTAAAGCTCCTTGACCGCCGTTCTCAGGAGTCGGATTTGTTCTTTCGGAGCCACCTCCCAAATAATGAGTTAATAATTTAATAATTGCAAAAGATGCTAAAATAATCACTAAACCGATTAAGGCGCTAATCAACACTTTTTTAGCTTTTTCTATCTTTTTCGGATTACCACCGGAAACCATCCATAAATAACCGCCATACATTATCATACTTATAGCAAAAATACCCAAAAACCCCAACAAATATTGGATGACCTTAATTGCCATTTCCTTTAAACCGGTGGTCGCCAAACCAAAAGTGCTCCCCATATTATTGGGAATATCAACTTGCGCCAAAGCAAAATTAGCAATAAAAAGAAATATTGCTAT
>JALULG010000223.1:0-6868 GCA_027040785.1 bacterium | reverse complement strand
AAAACATTTTGAGAAAATATCTTAAATTTATTATAGCATATTTTGAAAAAACAAAAAACCCCCGTTAGGGGGTAAAAATATATTTTTAATACTTATATTAATATCTGTCTTTTTCCTCTAATTTACCGATTTTTTTCAGATATTCCCTTTCTTTCTGATGTTTTAATCTAATTAAAGCTGATTTACGATTTTCATTTCGGCTTTTTTCCTTTGTTAAATATTTAATTTTCCTAGCTTGTAACATTTTTCCGCTCTGTTGCATCGCTTTGGTAAAACGACGAAAAAAAGCTTCAAAAGTTTCACCTTGTTTTCTTTTTATTTCTGACACATTATTCACTCTCCTTTCTAAAAATTATTAAATTTACTTTAAAATTTTAGCACTTTTTAACGATTTTGTCAACTATATCATTCTGAATTTATTTCAGGGTCTCGTCTCAATCTCTACTGTCACCCTGAATTTATTTCAGGGTCTCGTGATAAACATATGTCATTCTGAATTTATTTCAGAATCTCATATTATTTAGGTTTTACTCTTCCTCATAAAATGCTGAATCAAGTTCAGCATGACATGGGGGCAATTCAACCTGATTGGTAAAAGCATATGTCACCCTGAATTTATTTCAGGGTCTCGTGTTTTTTTAGGTTTTGCTTTTCCCCGAGATTCTGAAATGTTCAGAATGACATGAGGAGCAAAATACTAAAATAAATTCAGCATGACAGGGAAGAACGAGATGCCGAATAGTTCAGTATGACAAGAAAAAAATGAAATACTGAAATAACACTGAAACAAATTCGGCACAAGATTTAGCATGACTTTTATAAAAGTTTTATTAAAACCCCAATCTTACAACTTGGCCTTTTTTATTCTTTTTTTAATTTCCGTAATTACTTTTGCATAAGCTATTTCCTCCTGAATTCCCGATTCCATATCTCTGATTAAAATAGTATCGTCAAGAACTTCTTGTTGTCCCAATATAAGACAAAACCTAAACCCCATTTTATTGGCCAAATCCAATTGAGCCCGTAAACTTCCTTTAGAAAAATTTTCTCCGACCTTAACCCCTTCTTTTCTTAATTTTTCAAAAAGTCCCAAGGCCTTCATTCTGGCTTTTTCTCCCAATTGAGCAACAAAAACATGCTGAACTGTTTTTTTGTTCACATCGGTTTTCTGTTCTTTAATTTTAATAATCGCCCTTTCAATTCCCAATCCCATTCCACAGGCCGGAACATCATTATTAGCACCCAAATCGCCAACCAAATCATCATATCTTCCACCTCCCCCCAAAGCCACTTGACGAGAAGGTGATTTTCCAACATCTTCGGGCCAAATTTCAAAAACCGTTCTGGTATAATAATCCAATCCTCTAACCAAATAAGGGTCCGGCTCATAAGGAATGTTTAATTCATCAGCATATTCCAAAACTTTGGTAAAATGAGTTTTGCATTCATTACAAAGAGAATCAACTATTTGAGGCGCATCAGCCACTACCTTGCGACACTTATCTTCTTTGCAATCTAAAACCCTTAAAGGATTTTTGGTTAATCTTTTTTTACAAACAGCGCAAAGTTTTGTTTTGTTCTTTTTCAAATAAGCCACTAAGTTCTCTTCGTATTGAGGACGACATTCAATACAACCGACACTGTTAATTTTAATAATTATTTTTATTCCCAAATCATCATATAAACTTTTGGCAATTGTCAATAATTGAGCTTCCACCACCGGATCCTTATCTCCGACAACTTCCAAATCCAATTGATGATGTTGACGGGTTCTGCCGGCCTGAGGACGCTCTCTGCGAAACAAAGGAGAAATCGTATATAATTTCACCGGCTGAGGTAAATTATGCATTCCATGCTCTATATAAGCCCTTACTATTCCCGGAGTCGCTTCCGGTTTTAAAGAAACTTTTGTTCCGCCTTCATCAACAAAAGTAAACATTTCTTTTTCAACAATATCCGTATTTTTACCGGTTGAGCGAAGGAAAAGTCCGGAATTTTCCAAAACCGGCGTATCAATCTTTTTAAAACCGTAACTCTCCAATATATTTAAAGCTTTTTCTTTTACATAATCCCAATAAACTTGTTCTTGAGGAAGAATATCTTTCATTCCTCTTAACAAGGTGATTGGCTTTACTTTACCTCTTTTTTTAATAATGGTTTTGTTTTTTGGACGACGACCCATAAAATTATCTATTAGAGTTTTTGTCAAATTTTTTATTTTTTTCAAATATTTGACAATAACTCTTTAAAAATTACTTGAATTATTCATATTGATAAGTTTTGATAATTCCCATTCTGTTAAAAGGAAAACCTCTGATCCAAACTTTACCGATAATCAGTTTTCTGTTAACCGGACCAAAGATACTGGAATCCATACTATGACTTCTATTGTCCCCCAAAACAAAAAATTCATCACTTTTTAAAGTAATATCAACTTCACGAGGATTAATCTCATTAGGGTCCAAATAAGGTTCTTTCAATTTTAAACCGTTTGGATGTTTTTTGTTAAAAATAAAAATATGATTATCTTTGATTACCACTCGTTCACCGGGT
This sequence comes from bacterium, assembly GCA_027040785.1. Classification (GTDB taxonomy): domain Bacteria; phylum Patescibacteriota; class Patescibacteriia; order JAACEG01; family JAACEG01; genus JALULG01. Next base: position 4,315 of record JALULG010000223.1, on the reverse strand, counting down.
AAACCGATTACTCTTTTAATAAAATATTCTTTAGTATTTCTGGGATATTTAAAAATAATCACATCACCCCGCTTGGGATCCGTCAATTTATAACCGATTTCATTAACGATTAAATAATCATTATCGTAAAAATTCGGCTCCATAGAAGAACCTTTAACGGAAAAAGGTTGGATTAAATACCAACGAATCGGTAAAACAATCGCAAAAGAAATTATAGTAATTTTAATCACTTCAAATAAAAAAGAAAAAAAGTTTTCTTTGGAAGAAAAAATCCCGTCGTTTTCCGCCTCTAATGAGTAATTAATTCCATTTTTCACCTTTTCTTCTTTTTCTTCATCGTTAATTTGCATAAATTTTTATTATAAAATATAATTTTAATTAAATAACAAGGTTTTTAAAACATCTTGTTTTATTAATTATACTACATAATTTGAAAAAATCAAATGTATAAAATAAATCTTTTGAATAAATTTAACAAAGGATATTATTTGAATGGAGTTTATTACCCGCCTCAAAAAAAATCTCGTTCCAAAATTTATCGGATATTTTTTTTAAGTGTTTTTTTGGGGATTTTTTTGTTTTCTTGGCAAGTTTTTTCCTCTTTTAAAGAAAACAGTATCCAAAAATCAAACTACCAAAAAGAACCCTACAGCATTATCAGAACCATTAAAAACGGTTTTAAAAAATTAGCTTCTTTTAGCGGTTTGATAAAGACGAAGGAAAATCATTTAAAAGGAGAAAAAGAAGACCGAATCAATATTTTACTCTTGGGAATGGGCGGAAAAGGACACGATGGCGGAACACTCTCAGATACTATTATCATCGCCAGCTTTCAACCATCAAAGAAAAAAGTGTCTTTATTATCAATACCCAGAGACCTTTACGTTCCAATAGAAAAACACGGTTGGAAAAAAATTAACCATGCCTACGCTTACGGAGAAGCTCAAAAAAAAGGAAATGGGGCTATATTAGCCACAAACACTGTCAGTAAAATTTTTAATATTCCCATACATTATTATGTTAACGTTGATTTTCAAGGTTTTAAAGAAATTATTGATCATTTGGGCGGGGTTGATATTTATGTTGAAAGATCTTTTAAAGACGAAAAATATCCCGATGAAAATTTTGGGTACGAACCTGTGGAATTTAAAAAAGGATGGGAAAGAATGAACGGAGAACGCGCTTTAAAATATGCGCGTAGCCGACATGGAAACAATAATGAGGCCTCTGATTTTGCTCGCGCCAAAAGACAACAAAAAATATTAATGGCTTTAAAAAAGAAAATTTCCGATTATCATTTTTGGCTTAACCCCACAAAAATCGGGCAATTATTGGCTGATCTCAATAACCACATTAACAGTAATTTTAAAACTTGGGAAATAATAAAACTGGCAAAAGAACTCAAAGATGTTAACCAAAACAATATTATCCATATTACTTTAAGTGACGGGCCAAAAGGACAATTATATGCCACAAATCTAAATGGAGCATACATTCTTCTTCCTAAAGGAAACGATTTTACCTTATTAAAATCTTTGGCAAAAAATATTTTTCAAAATAATCAAGGAAAAATAGCCGGGGCAAAAATTCAAAAACCGATTTTAACAAATATTGAAGTTTTGAACGGAACAACTATCAGTGGTTTGGCGAGTAAAACAGCCAAAAAATTAAAACAAAATAATTTTAAAATTGTTGGGATAGGCAATGCTCCGGAACAAAATTATAAAAAAACAATTATTTACGATCTTACGAATAAACAAAAAATCAATCAATTAAAAATTTTAGAAAAACAATTATCAGCTGAAATTGTTTTTCATAAACCAAAATGGTATCAAAAAAAGAATCAAAGTTCGGATTTTTTAATAGTTTTGGGAAGTGATTAAATTATTAAATTTTTTATGAATGTAGTTATAGTCGGAAAAACCAATGCCGGAAAATCAACCCTTTTCAATAAAATTATTGGAAAAAATTATGTTTTAACTTCAAAAATAAAAGGGACAACCAGAGATATAAACAAAAAAGAAACTGAATGGAATGGGGTTGTTTTTGATTTAATCGACACTGCCGGGATAGATATTGAGCCCCGAGACGACATTGAAAAAGCTGTCGCCGAACAAAGTTTAAAACAAATTAAAAGCGCGGATCTGATAATTTTGCTTTTGGAAGCGTCCACAGAACTACTCCCTCAAGAAAAAGAGATAATTAAAACTGTCCGTAAAACAGCCAAACCGGTTATTTTGTCCATCAATAAAGTTGACAATCAAAATATTAGAAAAAAAATAGATATTTACGAATTGGAAAATCTCGGTTTCGGAAAACCTCAACTGATTTCCGCCTCTTCCGGAATGGGAGTTGGTGATTTGCTTGATAAAGTTGTTGAAAAAATCAACGAAATTCCAAATAAAAAAAGTCAAACAAAAAGAAATATTTCCAAATTATCATCTCCTGAAATAAAAGTGGCCATTATCGGGAAACCAAATGTTGGCAAATCATCATTTTTAAACGCTCTTTTAAAAAGAAAAATTCCAATTTCAAAACAAGAAAAATTAATAGTTACCCCTATCGCCCACACAACCAGAGAACCACAAGAAAGAAAAATAAAAGATGAAAATTATATAATCAATTTTATTGATACCGCGGGTATTAGAAAAAAATCAAAAATAAAACAAAACAGTCTTGAAAAAATAAGTGTTAGAAAAAGCGTTGAAACGATTAAAAATGCCGATATTGTTTTATTTATGGTTGACGTCAGTGATTACCTCGGTACTCAAGATAAAAAATTGGCCGGTTTAATAGAAAAAAACAACAAAGGACTGATAATAATAGGAAACAAATGGGATTTGATACAAAACAAAGACATTAATACTTATAAAAAATTTGAAAATTATTTTAAAAAAACTTTTCCCGCTTTTACCTGGGCGCCCATTTTTTTCATTTCCGCAAAAGAAGGAAAAAATGTTTTGAAAATATATCAAAACATAGAAACAATTTATAAAGAAAGGTTAAAAGAAATCAAAGAAGAAGAATTAAATATTTTTATTAAAAAAACAGTAAAGTTACACCCGCCCGCCAAAGCAAAAGGACCTAAACCTCCTAAAATTTATGGTATCAAACAGTCCGGAACAAACCCTCCTCAATTTACCATTATTATCGGACCGAAAGATACATTACATTTTTCTTATTTACGATTTATAAAAAATAAATTAAGAGAAGAATTTGGCTTTTTGGGAACTCCGATAAAATTAAATACTCAAAAATTATCACCCAAAAACAGATCGGGAAATTAAAACGAAATCTATGATAAAATTGCTTGTTGGATTAGGCAATCCCGGAAACCAATACCAAAAAACACCTCATAATGTTGGTTTTGTTTTTTTGGAAAAATACCGCCAAGAAAATTCATTTCCGGAATGGAAATTTTTTAAAAAATTCAACGCTTTTATCAGTAAAAAGAAAAAAGGAGAAGAAACAATATATCTCGCTCTTCCACAAACATTTATGAACAACTCCGGCGAAAGTGTGCAAAAAATATTGTCTTTTTACAAAATACCTTCATCAAAATTAATTATTGTCCACGATGATATTGATATTCCTCTGGGATCGTTTAAAATACAAAAAAACAAAGGAACGGCCGGGCATAATGGAATTAAGTCTATTATTGAAAAAATAAAAACAAAAGATTTTCAAAGAATCCGTATCGGCATAAATCCAAAAATTAAAAACGGAAAATCTGAACTAAAACAAAAAACGGAAAAATTTGTTTTGCAAAATTTTACCGCCAAAGAAATAAAAATATTGGAAACGATTTTTCAAGAAATTTCAAAATCATTATCATAATGGGGTTATCACAACCCTATTTTTAATGTTTTTCAAATTTTAATCAAAAATAAAACAACCATTTTACTGCCTGCCAGCGTTAAGATATAGCAAGAAATATCCTGCCAACCTTAAGCTTTGCAAACCGTTTATTTAAAACCAGGAGGGGGGTGCTTAAATAAACAGCTACTGACAAGCAGTAAAATGATTGTTTTAATTTTTAATGTTTTATTATAGCACAAATATCAAATATGTCAAGTGATATAGCAAAAAATTTACCTTTTTTGGTGGCTTTTTCAAAATTTGGCAAAATCGGATCAATTAGATTTCAAAAAATAAAAGATTATTTTAAAAATTTTCAAAAAGCATGGGAAGCAAACAAACAAGACTTGCAAAAAGCCGGTTGGGAAAATAAAATCATTGATGATTTTTTAAAATTCAGAAAAAATATCACCCCTGAAAAAGAACTTGACTTATTAAAAAAAGAAAACATTAAATG
>JALULG010000222.1:421-1767 GCA_027040785.1 bacterium | reverse complement strand
AGTGTTTATTGAAAATAACTTGGATGCATGCGAAGGGAAGCTTACTTTCTCACCCTGTATACTATTGCAGATGTCAACTTAGGACTTCCTCTCGAATCCTACTCTCCACAAGGAAATAGAAGAAGTGTTTAAAGTGTTATTTTTTGTATATATTTTTTAACTAAATATCCTATTGGCTACTCTCTCCAATCAGAAACATATATACCATCTAAAAATCGTGATCGCACAGCACTAAAAGAGTCTATTGCAACCCTATTACCTCTTGAAGCCATATCTTCAATAGCTTCTGTATCATCTAATTTAATTTCACTTGGTGTTTGCTGATTAACGCGTAAATGACGGGCAGGACCGAGAAAACTTTCTGCCATAATAGATGCAGCATGTTCCTGAGCAGAGAAGAAAAGGTCAGCACTTTCTGGTGCCCATCCTGCCTTTCCTTTTCGAAGTGCTTTTGTAAAATCAGATTCATTCCCCATAGTTCCAATACTTAGAACATCAATTCTATCCAATGGTACATTTAAATATCGTACTGCTTCAGCCAAGGCAGGCAATATCGGATTATTTGCCCATATACCTCCATCCAAGTATTCTTCTACAGCAATATCAGTATCTACGATTGCTTGATCAAAATATGTAGGGGCTGCTGAAGAGGCTAGTGCTGCATCAACAGCCGTAATTCCATGAAAACCTGTTCTATCTTTAGTATGTGAAGTAGTAATTACTTCAGTTTCACCATGTACCGCACGTACAGTTGGAATAATCAGTCTACAACATGAATCATCAATAAGGGTCTCCTCTCCAAGTACTTCTTTTAATGTCTCACCAAGTGTTTTTGAATCATGTTTGGAATTAACCCAGTGTCTCATTTTTCTATTTTTTGGAAAAATTTTTGAACCATTATCGCGATAAAAATCTAGCATTTTTTGTGGAGTTAATCCAAGTCCAAGTCCTATTGCAAGTATTGCTCCAGTTGAAGTACCTGCGATAAGATCAAAATGTTTAACGAGATTATTGTCTCCACCCCTTTTAAGCATATCATCCCATTTTGCAAGTACGGATGCTGTAAATGTACCTCTAAGACCTCCCCCATCAAGCACTAGAATACGGAAATTGCGTCCACTTGATACACTGTCACGAACAAGAGGTAAGAGTTTTAATTGGGTAACAATACTGCTTACAATATCTTCGGGGGACATCATTTTTGCTATTTCAAGATTTTGTTCATGAGAGAGCCCATTGTGCAAACGAGATAATAAAGTAATATCATCATCAAAATAACCTTCCATCGCACCACCAAAGCTCGTAATAACGAAAGCTGGTTTTCCTAGCGTCAAGGTAGTATCAAG
>JALULG010000222.1:0-411 GCA_027040785.1 bacterium | reverse complement strand
TTTACCACCAAAACAAACAATAACATCAGAACGTTCTGTCATCCACTCTCTCATTGGAATTAAACTTTCTTGTTCATTTTCTTTAGAGCCTGGAATGATTTGTACCACTGCATATTCACGTTGTTTTTCTATTTCTTCTAAATGTTCTTCTCCTACTGAAAAATTTTGGGCACGAACTAAAGTAAGAGCATCTTTTTTCCCTCCTGCTTTTATAAAATTTATAGATGATTCTTTAAGTGGTGCAGATAACGTAGGATGACTACCATGAATGATTGTTCCGCCTTCATTAAATACCTTACTTGCAAGTTTTTGAACAAATGTGTAAATATCTTTTTGTTTTTCCTTAGATAATCCATTGGGGATAGATCCAGAGAGATGCACTCTTACTCCAAGTAAAGGTAGACGCTCTGC
>JALULG010000221.1 GCA_027040785.1 bacterium | reverse complement strand
GCCGCGCCTTTTCAAGGAGTTCTCCGCCGCCTTCGCCGATAGTTTTTTTAAAAATATCCCTAAAAAAATAAAAATAAAAATAAACAACAAGTCCGTGGCTGTGCCGGAGGGAATATCTATTTTGGAAGCGGCTCGGCGGGTCGGTGTTTCTCTACCTCATCTTTGCTTTCATCCTGATCTGGAAGTGAAGGCGAATTGCCGGGTGTGTGTGATAGAGGTTAAGGGAGCAAAAAAGCTTCTTCCCAGTTGCGCTACCCCAGTAAAGGCGGGCATGGAGATTTTCACTGATTCTCCGCGGGTAAAAAAATCCCGGAAAATGAATTTGGAACTTATTTATGCGGAGCACATTGAAAAGTGCCCGACTTGTCCTTTGCGGACTACTTGTCCGCTTCTTAGATACGCCCGGGAGTATGGTTTAAAAATTACCCGTTTTTCTGACCGCAAAGCCGGCCGCCAGATTTATAAGTGGGGGAAAACTTTGGAGCTGGATGCTACCCAATGCATTGATTGCCGCAATTGCCTTGATGTTTGCCGCAACAGGCAGGGAATTGATTTTTTTACTCTTAAAAATAGAGGAGCGGATATTGAGGTGGCGCCTTATAATGACGGAAAGCATTTGTGCGTTTTTTGCGGGCAATGCTCTTTGGTTTGCCCGGTGACTGCTGCCCAAGAAAATCTGGAATATTTGCCCTTGCTTCAAGAACTGCAAAATAAGAAAGGAAAAAAATTTGTCGCTCTAGTTGATCCGGTGATATTTGCTTCTTTGCCCGAGATTGATTCTTTAGATTTTTCTTCTTTTCAGGCTTTGGCTTTTTATCTTAAAGAAATAGGCTTTGATTGGGTGGTCACTTTGGAAGAGGCTTTTTCTTCTTTGTTTGGTCAAGAAGAAAAGTTGTTTTATCAAAAGCTTAAAGAGAAGGAGCGATATTGGTCGTCTTTTTGCGGAGCCTTTAAAAATTTAATACACCTTTATTATCCTCATCTTGTTTCCGAATTATCCCCTTCGCTTTCTCCGGCCCTTTATTGGGCAAAATTTTTAAAGAAAAAATGGGCCAAGGAACAGGGCAGAAAAGAGGAAGAGCTGCGGATTGTCTCCTTTTCTCCTTGTATAGCCCAAAAAAGAAAAGTGGCCGCGCTTAAAGAAGACGGCAAGAATTTAGTTCATTATGTTTTAACGGTGAGAGAACTGCGTTTTATACTGGAAAAACACAAGCCAGTACTGGAAAAGAAATTTAAAGAAAATTTTTCGGGCAAGAGAGCCGCTTATTCTTCTCCTGCTTCTTTTTTGTCTTTGTCCGGAGGCCTGGCTCGGCTTGTTTTCGGCCGGAATATAAAATGGCAGAAAAAAGGACACTCTAAAACAGCCCAAGTGAAAAAGGGTAGGCGAAAAATAAATTTAATAGTTATCAATAGCTTAAAAGAAGCGCGAGAATTTATTGAAAAGAAAGAATATTTAAAGTATGATTATATTGAGGTTATGAGCTGTCCGGGCGGATGTATTGGCGGCGGGGGCCAGCTGGTTCCTACCGATGCTTTAATAAGAAAAGCAAGAAAACAAAGACTATTAAAAATTGCTTCTTAATATGCCGCAAAAAAAGAAAAAAGTAGGAATATTTAGTTTTACTTGCGATGAAGGATGCAGTATTTTTTTAACGGAAATTTTTAATAAAAAACTTTTGGAATGGCTAAAAAAAGCGGAGATAGATTATTTTTTGTCCATAAAAAACAATAAAAAAATTAAGGACCTGGACATTGCTTTGGTAGAAGGAGTGATTAGCACGCGGGC
>JALULG010000220.1 GCA_027040785.1 bacterium | reverse complement strand
CCCTTATACTTGTTTGCATTCTCATAATTATTCCTTTTTTTTTTTAATTATACTCCATTTGCAGTATGAAATCAAAATTTAATAAAAGAAGTTATATGCACTTGCATACTTTTTATGTGTTTTTTTAGTATTTGTATGCAAATTGTATGCAGTTTATATGCTTTTTACTACACTTGCATATTTATAAAAATATGCAAAATATACAAGTGCCTACAAAATCCTTCAAATACCCTTATTTAAGGACTTTTTAGGCTTTTTTTACTTGCTAAAGCAAGTAATTTACCCCGCTCATTTAGCCACTAAAAAGTGGCATTTTCGCGGGATTAGGGCTGTGCCCTATCTCTATTTATTCGTTTTACTCAAAATAGAGATAGGCCTTCGCCTATAATAAGCACCAATTTCGCTAAGATTTTTTTAAGAAAAATCTGCTCATTGGTGCTGCAAGTCGTCGTTACAACGACTTGCTAACTCGCTATCGCTCATAACCTTTACAGGTTGTTTAAAATCTTTGAAAAAGTTTTTTTGTCATCTCTTCGATTTTTTCTTGATTGTTTAAATCTTTTTTACTAGTTGGGTTGATTATAAATCTGTATAACTTTGCTTTTTTAAAATCTTTTGGAGGATCTAAAAGTTTTAGTTGCTCTAAATCTGTTTTTTCTGCTATCTCTTTTATTTGTCGGTCTAAAAGTCTAAACAAATGGCTATAATACTTGTAATCTTTTTTTTCTTCCAACCCCAAGATTTTTATTAAATAATAGTGCGGTAGGTCTAGATATCTAATTTTTTTAAAACTTTGAAAAAACTCAAATAGTTTTACAGAATATCTTGTTCGTAATTTATTTATTGTTGGAATAAGGTCAATCGATGTAAAATTACCATTATTAGAGTTTATCATTAAATATTTTATGAGTGGAGGTAGTGCTATATAAGCTTTTTTTATACCAGTTTTTTCGTCTATTCTCCAGCTAACATCTGATAGAAAAGACATAGAATACCACTTATAAAATTCTCCATCTTTTGGATTTGTAAAATTATTTAATGTTAATGTGGTGGTTTGAAGTTCTATTAGTGCTTTTTCAATTTCTGTTATATAGCTTTCAACTTTATTCAATCCTAACATTTGTCTTAAAAATGGAAATTGAATTGGAAGATAATCTAAATTTTGAATAAGATTAGCTTTACCATCATTCACATTCATTTGAACACTATAATAAATAGCATTTAAAGCTCTCTTAGCAATCAAGCTTAATTTATCTCCTCCACGAATAATTTGGTTTGATTTATGTATTGTTATTTTTTTCATTTTTTGATCCTTTTTTTGAATTATAACATAACTGGTTAAATTTAGCAACTTAACCAGTTCATACCCTAAAAATGACCAAAACATACCCTAAAAATGACCAAAACATACCCTAAAAATGACCAAAACATACCCTAAAAATGACCAAAAAAATCGCTATAAATCCCTTTTTTATGGTAGTTTTTGGGGGGGGGTTAAGAGGGGTTAAGAGAAGTTAAGAGAAGTTAAGAGAAAGAAAAACAGAAAAATTTATCGTAAAATTCTAAACATTTTTTGTAATTTAAAGTTTTTTATCCAGTAAAAAGAAAACAAAATAAAGCTTATAGAATTAAAAACTCATTTAATCTAATAGATTAGATTAAAAAAGTAAAAAAGTTGCTTAAAACAGCTCTAATTGCTTATTATTGATTATTTAAATACTTTCTTGCTGTATTATATGAAACTCCACTTAATTTTGTTATTTGGTAAGCATTTATTGGTTTGTTTTGTAGTCTTAATAGATT
>JALULG010000219.1 GCA_027040785.1 bacterium | reverse complement strand
TTTGAGATTTGCAGAAAAAAACAATTATAAAATTATTCTTGCCGAACATCAAAATTGGTATCCTGATTTAACATTCGTTAGTAATGAAGATGAAAAAATAAAATTTGCCGTTGATTTAAAAACTACATATCGAAGAAACGGTAAAGTTGCCGGATTTACACTTGGAAGTCACGGAGCTTATTTCAAAGAAAGAGATAAATCAAAAAATATTCAATTTCCATACAATGAATATACTGGACATTATTGTCTTGGAATTATTTACACAAGAGCTGATTTTGAAGATGATTTAGCTGAAACAGAAATTTATCAAGTAAAAGAATTAGAAGCTGAATACGGAAAAGAAAATGATCCTATCAAAGACAGGAAAGTAACGACTATTCAAAACCTAAAATCCATAGTTTCGGTAATCAAAGATTTTGAATTTTTTGTTGCACCTAAATGGAAAATTGCAAGCGATAGTCAAGGTTCCGGAAATACTGCAAATATTGGTTCTATTAAAGACATTGAAGATTTGAAAAAAGGAAATGGCGTATTCAGTAAACTTGGCGAAAAGTGGTTTGACGAATATTGGATGAACTATGGAACTGCTACAATGATAAAAGAAGGCAAAACGATTAAAATTACAAATATTTGGGATTTTTTAGAATTTAAAGGAAGAAAAGATTTGTTTGATAAAGTAGTTGCAAAAGGAGCTAAAAGAAGAAAAAATGAGAACTAATAAAACATTCATACCACCCATAAAATCACAAGGCATAAAATCCAAACTTGTCAAGTGGATTGCTTCAAATATTGAAGGTGTTGAATTTGACAGGTGGGTAGAACCCTTTATGGGAACCGGCGTTGTTGCTTTTAATATTCGCCCTAAAAAAGCACTTTTATGCGACACAAATCCACATTTAATTAATTTTTATAACGCTCTTAAAAATAAAGAAATCACAAGTGCAATTGTCAGGAATTTTCTAACAATTGAAGGAGAAAAATTATTAAAATCAGAAGGTAGTTATTATTACGAAGTCAGGCAAAGATTTAATGAAGAAGGTAATCCATTAGATTTTCTTTTTTTAAGTCGTTCGTGTTTTAACGGAATGATGAGATTTAATCAAAAAGGTGGTTTTAATGTGCCGTTTTGCCGTAAACCAAATCGATTTGCACCTGCACTAATCACTAAAATAACCAATCAAGTTGAAAATATTTCTCAAATAATAGATTTTGGAGATTACGAATTTAAAACACAGGATTTTAAAGAAACGCTCAAAGAAGTTAATCCAAATGATTTGATTTATGCTGACCCACCGTATATAGATAGGCATACTGATTATTTTAACTCTTGGAGTGAAAAAGACGAATATGAATTAAAAAAATCCTTATTTAACTCAAAAGCAAAATTTGTTTTATCAACTTGGTTAAGCAATAAATATAGAACTAACGACTATATTTTCTCTGTTTGGAAAGATTGTTATGTTGCGACAAAAGAGCATTTTTATCACATTGGCGGTAAAGAAGAAAACAGAAATGCAATTTATGAAGCCTTATTGTCAAATTTTAAATTAGAAAATAGTATAACTAACAATGAACTTTCTGAAAGAATTAAAAATAACAAATCAAGATTAACAACAGAGAAAAAAGAAAAAATTATTCCTATACAACCAACATTATTTGAAGAGACTGTGGCTAACACAGTGTATAAGTAATGGCGGGCAAAGTGCTAAAAATGAACAATATGAATAAAATCATCGGTAGTGCTATAATGAACAGAAGTGCGAAAAATCCCGCCACTACTTATACACATAACCGTTACCCACCATA
>JALULG010000218.1 GCA_027040785.1 bacterium | reverse complement strand
AAATTTTTCTTTTACAAAATACGGAAAAAATTGGCGAAGAAGAAACAGGCGAGTATTTTTTGAAAAACGATAATCAGAAAAAATTCCAATATTATTTTAAAGTGAAAGTAAATAAAGTTCCTGAGAAAACTTTGCTTGAATACAAAAATGAGGATTTTAAATCTTTGGAAGATCTTTATAAGAACAAAGATTTGTCGGTCGTTTTTTTGGATATTAAAAAAGGGTATGCGTTTTATTATGTATATAAAAACGATTTGGGACCGAAAGACGGTTATTTTGAGCATAATGTTTTAATGTATAAAAAAGATAATAAAACCGCAAGCATAAAAATATATCAATTATCTTATCGTAATTATTTTATTGACAGATTAAAGAATGGAAATCAAGGAGAAAAAACCCCTCAAGAATTGTTGGAGATTTTACAAGGAATGGTTAAGGAGTTTGAAAAGGAAGAATCCGGTGATGGAATTATTGATAAAGTTTTAAGTTTAAAATAGTTTTATGTTGTATAATAAAAAAATTCTTTTGGATAGATTGATTAATCTTAATATTGTTGGAGAGGATATTTATCAGAATTTAAAAGAGGTGGAAGATATTGAAAAAGTGGAGAGTTATTTAATAAAACAAGGAATTGTTACCGCTGAAGATTTAACAAAAATAAAAGCGGAAATTTTTAATTTGCCTTATATTGATTTACGAGAATTTGATATTGATCCGGAAATTTTAGATATTTTCCCCAATGATATTTTAATGAATCAAAAAATAATTCCATTTAAAAAAGAGGGGGCCGAAATAAGCGTGGCTTTGCTGGACCCTCAAGATTTTAGAGGTATTCAAGCGGTGGAATTTTTAATAAAACAAAAAAGATGGAAGGTTAAATATTATTTGATGTCGGAAGACAGTTTTCGGGCTGTGGTGAAAAAAAACAGTACTTTGGGACAAGAAGTTCAGCAGGCATTGGGAGCGGCCGAAGATAAATATACGGCTGACATTGAAAACGAATTGGATAAAAAAGAAGGAGACTTGGGGACCATTAAAGGGGCGCCGATTTCCAAAATTGTTTCCGTGATTATCAGGCATGCGGTGGAGGGACGCGCTTCTGATATCCATATTGAGCCGGGAAACAAGCAATCAAAGGTTCGCTATCGTGTTGATGGTATATTGCACACTTCTTTAACCTTGCCTGCGCATGTTCATCCGGCCATAATTTCCAGAATTAAAATTATGGCCAATTTAAAAATAGATGAAACCAGAATTCCTCAGGATGGTAGAATCAGATTAAATATAGACGGTCGTCAAGTTGATTTTCGGGTTTCCATTTTTCCTTTAATGGGGAATGAAAAAGCTGTTTTAAGAGTTTTGGATACTTTAAAAGGAATAATGCCTTTGACTGATTTGGGTTTTAATGAGAGGCATATCAATATGATTCAAGAGAACATTAAAGCCAGCAATGGAATGTTGCTTTTAACCGGTCCGACCGGATCGGGTAAGACAACCACTTTGTATTCGGTTTTAAATATTTTAAATCAAGATGGGGTAAATATAATTACTTTGGAAGATCCGGTGGAATATTTTTTTCCGGGAGTTAATCAATCTCAAATCAGAGCTGAAATCGGTTATACTTTTGCCGCCGGTTTGCGTTCCATTTTACGTCAAGATCCGGATATAATTATGGTCGGAGAAATCAGGGATAATGAAACGGCCGAATTGGCTGTGCATGCTTCTTTAACAGGGCATTTTGTTTTGTCAACCCTTCATACAAACAGCGCTCCGGGAGCGGTTCCCAGATTGATTGATATGGGAGTGGAGCCGTTTTTATTATCTTCAACTTTAAGAATTGTGGTGGCGCAACGTTTGGCGCGTAAAATTTGTCAAAATTGCAAAGTGGAAATTCCTTTATCAGATACGATTAAAGATAATATTTTGAAGGAAATTAAAGATATTCCGGAAATTTATTTAAAAGATGTTTTTAACAAAAATAAAAATGAAATTACTAAAGATGATATTAAATTTTTTAAAGGGGAAGGTTGCGAAGAGTGTGGCGGAAAAGGGTATAAATCAAGATGTGTTGTAGCGGAAATTTTGTTGGTTACCGAAGATGTTAAAGAAGCTATGAGTAACGGTTATAATGAAGAAAAAATGAAAGAGGCCTTAAAAAAACAAAATATGATTACCTTAAAACAGGATGGAATTTTAAAATCTTTGCAAGGTATTACCACAATGGAAGAAGTGATGCGAGTAACTACGGATTAAAAATAATTTTAAAATTTATTTATTTAATTTAATATATGAACAAAAACAAGAAAAAAATTTTAATTATAGAGGATGATGTTTTTTTATCCAATATTTACAATAAAAAATTTTCTTTGGAAGGTTTTGAGGTTTTTTTGGCCACTGATGGGGAAAAGGGGCTTGAATTAATAAAACAAAAAATGCCGGATATTGTTTTGCTTGATATTATGTTGCCGAAAATGAACGGTTTTGAGGTTTTGGAAGAGGTTAATAAAGATGAGGAATTAAAAAAAATTCCGATTATTTTATTAACAAATATTAATCAACAAGAAGATATTAAAAGAGCTTATGATTTGGGTGTGGAAGATTATATAATTAAAACTTTTTTTACCCCAAACGAAGTTGTTGAAAAGATTAAAAGTATTTTTTAATTTTTATTTTAAATTCTTTTTGGATTATATTGAATCCCCCATGTCATGCTGAATCCTCCCATGTCATGCTGAATTTATTTCAGCATCTCGTTTTTCCCCATGTCATCCTGAACTTGTTTCAGGATCTCGAGAAGCAGAGTAATAATCTAAATAACATGAGACTCTGAAACAAGTTCAGAGTGACAGCACTTTACCCCCGAGATTCTGAACTAAATCCAGGATGACAAGTAATGAACACGAGACCCTGAACTAACTCCGAATAAATTCAGCGCAAGATTCAGAACAATATAACTTAAAAGTAAAATATAAAAAATAAAATATGGCTTTATTCGCTTATAAAGCAAGAGACAATAAAATAAATCAGATCGTGCAAGGTACGGTAGAAGCGATCAACGCCGATATTGCGGCTGATATTTTGGGTGAAAAAGGTTATTTGATAATTGATTTGAAAAAGAAAAGTCAATCCGGTTTAAAAGGTAAATTTTTAAACAGTTTTTCCGAAAAAGTAAAAGCGAAAGATTTGGTTGTTTTTATGCATCAATTATCGGTTTTGATTTCAGCTGAAATTCCCATTGTCCAATCTTTAAAAATATTGGAAAAACAAATTGAGCAAAAATATTTTAGAAAAGTGATTTCCGAAGTGGCCGCTGATGTGGAACGCGGTCAAAAACTTTCCAATGCTTTTGCGCAACATCCCGATGTTTTTGATAATTTTTTCGTAAAAATGGTAAAATCCGGTGAAAAATCGGGAAAATTGGAAGATGTTTTTGTTTTTTTGGCCGATGAGCATGAAAAAAATTATTCTTTACAAAAAGAATTGAAAGGAGCGATGATTTATCCGGCTTTTATTATGTCAACCTTGTTTGTGGTTGGAATGGTTATGCTTATTTTTGTGATTCCGAAAATGGTGGCTATGTTTGAAAACGCAAAAATGGAATTGCCGATTACCACCAAAATTTTAATAGCTGTCAGTGGTTTTATGCAAAATTATTGGTGGGTGCTTATACTTTTATTATTTGCTTTATATTACTTATTTTCTTTGTATCGCAAAACTTCTTCCGGGAGAAGAAATGTGGATAATTTATTGTTAAAATTACCGGTTGTCGGACCTTTATTGAAAAAATTTTATCTTACTAGATTTACGCGCAGTTTTTATACTCTTATTTTGGGAGGAGTTGATATTAATTCCGCTTTAAAATCATCTTCCGATGTGGTTTCCAATGTTGTTTTTAAAGATTTGTTTAATAAAACCATTAAAGAGGTTGAAGACGGATCTACGGTTTCCTCAGTTTTTTTTAAAAGCTCTTTGATTCCGCCAATGTATGCTCAAATGCTTTTTGTTGGTGAAAAAACCGGAAAAATGACTTTTGTTTTGGAAAAAATTACTGATTTTTATACTAAAGAAATTCAAGACGCCATTAAAAATTCTTTGGCGATTTTTGAACCCTTGGTGATTGTTCTTTTGGGTATTGGGGTGGGGGTTATGGTGGCCGCCATTATTATGCCGATGTATCAATTATCTTCCGGGTTTTAAAAAAAATAAAAAATGTGTTATAATGAGCTTGAAAAGAATTTCATAGTAATAAAAATAAAATTTTTATGTTTTTTAAATTAAATTCTTTTAGAAAGGGGGTGAAAAATGAATGAAAAAAATCAATAAAAAAGGTTTTACATTGATTGAACTTTTGGTTGTAATTGCCATTATCGGTATTTTATCAACCATGGCGGTGATTGCTTTGGGAAGTGCTCGTAAAAAAGCGCGTGATGGTAAGAGGCAATCTGATTTAAAAATTTTACAAACAGCCGTTGAAATGTATATTGCCGACAATGATGCCGTTCCAGTTCCTACAATTGCTGCTAATGATGGATGGGATGGGGCTGCTAATTCTTTAGCTGTTTTGTTAAATGATTATTTAACCGGTGGTATGCCTGTTGACCCTAGTGGCACTGCTAGAGATTGGATTTATTGTTTTAATAATACTAATGGTACTTATATGGTAGCTACCAGCTTGGAACAGAATAAGGATGTAAATGCTGATTTAGATTCTGTTTCTAATTGGACGGCTGGCGAATGTTGCGCTTCAGACGATGGACATGCGGCTGGCAATGCTCCGGATTGTTCTGATTCCAATAATGGAACAATAGATGACGATGCTAACGTTACTGCTGTTTGTCTTGGTTCTGATGATGCTACTTAATTTGAGCAAAATATTTTAATTTGCAAACAAAAACACCTTTTCGGTGTTTTTGTTTTTGGAAGAAATTATGTTATGATAAGAAGGGAAGAATTATTTAACACGAGATCCTAACATCCTCATGTCATCCTGAATCTTCTCTTGTCATGCTGAACTTGTTTCAGCATCTCGTTTTCCCTATGTCATCCTGAACTTGTTTCAGGATCTCGGAGGAAAAGAGTAAAAGCTAAAAATCAATGAGACTCTGAAACAAGTTCAGAGTGACATATAATCTTCATGTCATGCTGAATTTATTTCAGCATCTCGTTTTCCCTATGTCATGCTGAACTTGTTTCAGCATCTCGGAGGAAAGGGGAATGTCTAAAAAACACGAGACTCTGAAACAAGTTCAGAGTGACAGTGAAACCCCCATGTCATGCTGAATCCCCCTATGTCATGCTGAATTTATTTCAGCATCTCGTAAAAATAAAATAAAACCTAATCATTAAAATGAAAAATTATTTTGTATATATATTAACTAATAAAACAAATAAAATTTTATATATTGGAGTAACGAACGATTTGTTAAAACGAGTGAACGAACATAAAAACAAACCGGTAAAAGGTTTTACAAAAAAATATAATGTTGATAAATTAGTTTATTATGAACAAACAAATAGTGTAGAATCGGCCATAAAAAGAGAAAAACAATTAAAGAATTGGCATCGTCAATGGAAGATAAATTTAATAAATAATTTTAATCCCACCTGGAAAGATTTGTCATTGAATTTATAAATTAATTCTATATTATTCTGAACATTTCAGTATCTCGTTTTTCCCCATGTCATCCTGAACCTCCTCTTGTCATGCTGAATTTATTTCAGCATCTCGTTTTTCCCTATGTCATGCTGAATTTATTTCAGTATCTCGTTTTTCCCCATGTCATGCTGAACTTGTTTCAGCATCTCAGGGAAAAGAGTAAACCCTAAAATCCCCGAGATTCTGAATCAAGTTCAGAATGACGTAGGGTTGACATGAGACCCTGAAATAAATTCAGGGTGACAGTGGAATTGACATGAGATTCTGAATCAAGTTCAGAATGACAGTGCTTTTCCCCTGTCATGCTGAATCTTGTGCTGAATTTATTCGGCATTATTTCAGCATCTCATAAAATAATCAAACAATTTATGATCCCTCTCTATATTTTAATATTTATTCTTGGAACAGTCATTGGCAGTTTTTTAAATGTCGTTATTTTGCGAACTTATCGTAAAGAGTCTTTTGTTAGTGGCAGGAGTTATTGCCCGAAATGTTTTCATCAAATAAATTGGTATGACAATATTCCGCTGTTAAGTTTTTTAATTTTAAAAGGTCGTTGCCGTTATTGTCATAAAAAAATTTCTTGGCAATATTTTTTAATTGAATTTTTGACCGGTTTGCTTTTTTTATTAATTGCTTATGATTTATTTCATAATTCAATGGTTTTTTCTT
>JALULG010000217.1 GCA_027040785.1 bacterium | reverse complement strand
AGTACGGTGATTCCGACATACAGTGTTTCCAATATTATTTTATGAGGGATTTATTTTGACGGTAGATTTTCTTTTAATAATGATTTCGACAAGAGATAATAACTATACTTAACTCTTCAACAGCATATACCAAACGGTGTGTGTCGTCAATGCGTCGTGAGTGAAAGCCTGATAGGTTTTCTTTTAGGGCTTCAGGTTTGCCTATGCCTTCAAAGGGGTCACGTAAGGTTGCATCTATGAGTTTGTTGATTCGTTTTAGTGTTTTTTTGTCTTGACCTTGCCAATAGAGGTAACTTTTCCACCCCTCGGCTGTCCATGTGAGTAGTCGGTTACTCATTAAGCAGACCGTGAGACTCTACTTTACCTGCTTGGTATTGGGCTATAGACTTTTCTAAATGAGCTACATTTTTAGGAGAGCGTAGCAGGTGCAGTGTCTCTTGCATGGCATTGAAGTAGTCTAAAGACATCACCACAGCATCATCTGCATCACGACGGTTTATAATGGTATAGTCTGCATCTTCTACCACAGAGTCAAGCACATATTTTAGATTGTTTCTAGCTTCGGTATAGTTTATGACTGTCATTAAAAGCCTTTATGTTCAGTTTATTGTACAAGTATAGCTTTTTTTGCTTAATAACAAGTTTTTAATTCCACAATACTAAGCTATAATCTCTTTTAAAAAAGGATTTTCATGAAACAATTCAAACTTATTTTACTTATTATGACACTTTTTTCTAGCTCTTTGGCTTATGCTAAAGAGGTGACCTTAAGTGTTACTCACCCCAATGCAAAGTATGGATTTTTCTCTACGTACAATTTAAAAGTTCAGCCTCTTAACGATGGAAGTCACAGAGTAAAGCTGTTGGAAGATTTGATATTTGTAGATGCCAAGGGGAAAAAGTGGAAAGCTCCTAAGGGGTATGTGATTGATGGAGCAACCATTCCAAAGGTTTTTCAAGAGTTTATAGGGACTCCTTATGGTGGGCAGTATGTTTTGGCATCGGTCATTCATGATGTGGCTTATGACAAAAGGTTAGGAACATGGCAAGAGGTACATCAGGTTTTTTATGATGCTATGTTGGCATCAGGGGTGGAGCCTCGCAAAGCAGCACTGATGTACATGGCAGTTTATGAAGGTTCACAGCGTTGGGGGAAAAATCAGAACGAACATCTTTCACAAGAGAAAATTTTAAACCTTTTGGGTACGACTAAAGTAGAAAAAAAAGATGTTGCAAACATCATAGATGGTCTCTTGCAAAGTTTGGATATGCAGTTAGAAGAGTCTAAAGATGGATTGGTACTAACGATTGGTTCTTCTGCTAAAAAATAGTATACTGTCAAAAAAATATAATTCAGATTTAAGGTAAGAAAAATGACAATATACGGCATAAAAACCTGCTCAACAGTTGGTAAAGCACGAAAATTTATGAAAGAGAACAACATAGATTTTGATTTTGTAGATTATAAAGTGGAGTCCGTTGACGAAGAGAAGATTCGTGAGTGGTTAAAGCAGATAGACATTAATGTGTTGTTTAACAACAAAGGAAAAAAGTACCGTGACTTAGGGCTTAAAGAGCTAAACCTAGATGAAGATGGAAAAATAGAGTGGATGGCTAAAGAGAACTATCTATTAAAGCGTCCTGTTATTGAGTACGGTGAGGGGAAGGTTCATGTGGCTTATGATGAAGAGGTTTATAAGGCTACATTTCTTTGATAAGTATAAATAAAGCCAAACACAAAAAAATCCTTAGTATCTCTCTACCTGCTGCTTTTAACTCTCTGCTCGATATGCTTCAAGTGATTACTGACCTCATAATGGTGGGGACTATT
>JALULG010000216.1:1382-1837 GCA_027040785.1 bacterium | reverse complement strand
TGCCTAGACCTTGGGGTTTTGTACTAAAGTAGGGTTCAAAAATTCTTTGGATATTTTCAAGCTTGATGCCTCCGGCGTTATCGCTTACTGTGATAGCGTTTTTTTCTATTTTGATGGTGATTTTTGGAAAGGGTACGACCCTCTCTTTTAGGACATCTTTGGCGTTTGTCAGAAGATTTAGCAGTACTTGTTTATAGGCATTTTTGTGGTTTAGAATGCTTACTTCCTCTTTTGCCTCTACTGCTATTTCAATCTCTTTAAAATCTAGGAGGGCAAGGACTTTTTGTGTCTCTTTTAGTAGATTAAAAGTCTCTTTCTCTTTATCAGGTTTGTAAAAATCTCTAAAATCGTCTATGGTTTGAGACATAAATTCTAGTTGGTTAGATGCTTCTTGTAGTTTTTGTGTGTGGCGTTGCGCTTTGTCTTTGGATTCGATATTCATGAGGATATAGCCC
>JALULG010000216.1:0-1372 GCA_027040785.1 bacterium | reverse complement strand
AAAGGGGTTGTCTCCACTGATGGGCAATATTTCCCAGCATCTCGCCCATAGAGGCTAGGCGACTTTGGTGGATGAGCAACTCTTTTTGCTCCTCTTTTTCAATTTTAATCTCTCGCATCTTGTAAGAAATCGCAACGGCAAGAAAGAAGGCTTCGATGGTAGAACCTATGAGTATAGGCTGTAAGTATTCGTATTGTTCTTCGAAAAAATCTGAAACAAATACGCCTACCATCAGTGCCGACCAACCAAAAAGGAAAAAAAGTGCAGGTTTGTAGCCTTGCCTAAAACGAAGCCAAGCCACAACTACCACATAGAATAATAAAACGCTGTATATCTTGAGTATCAACATGATGGGAACAAAAAAGAGGACCAAATCAACCCAAGCAAAAAGTGTAATATAGTCTAAAACTTTATCATGAAAAGGTAGATATTTTTTGGTTTCTAAAAATGTTCGTATAAAAAAGAGCATAAAAACAATAGCCAATTCTACGAGTATAAAGTAAAAGAAGATCGCTATCTCTTCATCTTCTGCATTTCCCATGACATAAATTTCAATGATATCGGTTTGATAAATCAAAATACCTACCATAAAAATCTGCATGAACATATAGTAGAGAAAAGATTTTTCACGGTTATAAAGATATAAGGCTCCATTGTAAATAGCGGTCATAAAGATAAGCCCAAAGAGAAAAAAATAGAGTAGTAATTTAACACTATATAGATCCGCCCAAACTGAGAAATTTTGCGGAGTATAAAGCGATGCTTTTGCAACGACATGAGATTGGTTGGGGATGGCTTTTAGGAAATAGCGTCTACTATCTTTTTTCTTGTCATAGATAAAAGAGAAAAGCTTGCGTCCAAAAAGGGAAAATTTATCTATCGACTGATGTGCCGTAAAAGTGTGGTCAGTAAATGCAAAATCTGTATGTTCGACCCAGTAGTGTCCACTAGAGAGGTTCTCATCTAGTTCAAGCATAATCCATGTAAATGTATGTGTATCATTTTGCTTCAAGGTGGAGTCCTCTTCACTATTGAAAAGAACAATCTCAAAGTCAATATCTTTTTCATCTTGTGTTTGTGTTTTAAAGTTTGAAATGTATTTTTCGATATTAGTTATATTTATC
Organism: bacterium; assembly: GCA_027040785.1. Classification (GTDB taxonomy): domain Bacteria; phylum Patescibacteriota; class Patescibacteriia; order JAACEG01; family JAACEG01; genus JALULG01. The sequence goes on along the minus strand of JALULG010000216.1, from coordinate 248 downwards.
TCTTCATTGGTGTGAAATGATTTTAGCACCAAAGATGTGTCATTGGCTAAAACCAATGTGCAGAGAAGAGTCAATAACACTATAAATTTTTTCATAAACTGACTATAGCCCAAAATAATGTGAAAAAAATGTTATTTCACTTTTAGCCTGTAGCCAAATCCTGAAATATTTTCAATATAGTCTCCTTTAAGTTTTTTTCGTACCGTTCTTACCAAAGCACGAAGAGCATCTTTACTCATGCCCTCATC
>JALULG010000215.1 GCA_027040785.1 bacterium | reverse complement strand
AGAATAATCAGAGCTCTTCCGTTTTTTATTATCAAACAATACGAATTGGGAATTTATGAATTTTTGGGAAAATATCAATTTTTTAGCGGACCCGGCTTTAAATTAATGCTCCCCTTTTTTCATACGGTCAGAATTCGCGATGTCAGAGAACATACTATGGATATCCCCGCCCAATCAGTAATTACTAAAGATAACGTGGAAATTGTTGTGGACGGAATAATTTGGGCCAAACCGAGAAGCACGGAAGAAGACGTCAAAAGAACTTTTTACAACATAGATGATTGGAAAATCGCCATTATGGAATTAAGTATGACCAATTTACGTCAAGAATTCGGAAATTTAACATTGGACGAAAGCTTGGTTTCCAGAGAAAAAATATCAAACAATTTACAAAAAAATTTAGATGAATTAACCAATAATTGGGGTATTTATGTCAGTAAAGTGGAAATAAAATCAATTGATCCGCCGGCTGATATTAAAAACGCCATGCACAAACAAAAAACAGCCGAGCAGGAAAGACGCTCAATGAAATTATTGGCTACCGGTAAATTTGAAGCGGCCGAACAAGAAAAATTGGCTACCATTCAAAAATCAGAAGGAGAGAAACAAGCTCAAATCAATATTGCCGAGGGACAAGCCGAGGCCATTCGTTTGGTTAATGAATCAGCTTCCAAATTTTTTAAAGGAAATGCGGTCGCTCTAAAAAAATTAGAAGTTACTGAAAATTCTTTAAAAGAAAACACTAAAGTGGTTTTGACGGAAAAAGGCATAAGCCCTCAAATTATTATTGGAGACATTCCGACAAACAACAAAGTGACATCAGCTAAAAAAACCGTTGAAAAAAATCAGACGCCTCCGCAAACCAATAATAAAACAATGCCGAAAAAAACTCTCTAATATTAATAAAATATAAAAATCGGCTTTAAGCCGATTTTTATATTGTTCAATCACTTCACCTCACTGCATCCCCACTCAATAACCGTAAATCCTTTTCTAATAAATGGTTTAAATTTTTGTTCTTTGATTGGAATTGGTTTTTCTAATTTTTTGTAAACCATAAAAACTCTTAAAACAGAATCCGGTTTTGGAGTTATTGTTAGAGGAGCTATGTTTGTATATTCTTTATCAGCAAAATGAATAAGATTGTATTTGTTCTTTTTCATTAAAGGATACCAATACACAATAAACTCATTATACTCTTTGGGCCTTAAACCGATTTCAGCTAATTTTTTGTAAAAATTTTTTAGTGTCTTTTCCTTTAACAACAAATCCTTCTGATAAATTCCATTTTACTTTTTCTTTTGGAATCCCTTCCCAAAATAAATAACTATATTCCAAACCATCTTGATGGTTGATAATTTTCCCATTAGGATAAGCCGTCACTTCCCAACCTTTGATTGAATTATCATAATCAGGATAATCAGCGATTATTTTTCCTTGATAATCAAGTTTGATTTTAATATTTTCTTTTTTTTGAGGATAAAGATAGATGACGGGTTTGTCAATTACCTCACACATAGGATCTCCAAATTTGGCTTTTTCTGGATGAAGCTTTTTTTCTTTTTCCCAATTTTCCAAACATTCTTTTCTCTCTGCCTTTCTCTTTCTGTAATTTGCCTCTTCTCTTCTGTTTTGAATATAATTTGGTAAAAAGCTTGTCCATACAGAACGATGAAGTTTATCTATATTTTTATATGGAAAAAATAGAAGTTCCAAAATAATTAAAGCGATCATTGTTTTTTTATAATCCTTTTTTTCTTGGCGATATTTTTTATAAGTTCTAAACATCAAATAAAAAATAATAATTGAAGGAATAATCGCCAAATAAAACAAGTTTCTATACATAGGTATAGTATAAATA
>JALULG010000214.1 GCA_027040785.1 bacterium | reverse complement strand
TAAAAAATGTTATCATTATAAAGTTGGAATAGACAAGCCCGCTTTGAATAAATTAATAAAAGATATTGTTAAAATTTTAAATGAAGAATATGATAAAAACGATAAAATAAGTCTAAAAATGGACCTTAATGATCCTGACTTACAAGCTTTTTTAACCGGTTTAACTAATACAATCATTAAAGATGATATTGATTTATGGATAGACAAAAAAGATTTTTATTTACGAAAAACTTCATTTAATGTTTTGTTTGATTTTAATAAAATAAAAAAAATCAAAAAAGAAAAAATTAAAAAAATCAATTTAAATATTTCCGGAACAATAAATTATTTTGATTTTGATGGTAATTTTGAGATTAAAGTTCCGGAAAATGCTAAATCAATTTTCAAAGAATTGGAGAAAAACGGAATGATAGATGAACTAAAAGATTCTTTTGATATTGATAATGCCAAGAAAAAAGCCAGAAACGCTAAAAGAACATCTGATCTTAAAATTTTACAAACAGCTATTGAAATTTATATTAACGAGAATAATTCATTACCAAATATTAAAGTTGCCCCCGGTTTTGATTCTTGGGATGGAGGGCAAGGTAGTTTAGCATATGCTCTTAAAGAATATTTGTCTACCGGACTTCCTAAAGATCCTTTAACTGAAAACCCTCATTCAATAGTTTATTGTTGGGATGAAAAAGGTAATTATTTAATAGCTAACAGTTTAGAAAAAACCATTAAACCTTACGGAAAAGATAAAAATGCCTTAGGCGCATCTGATGTGAAATATGAAAAATGTATTGAATCTAAAAACGGATCCCAAGTTGAGATGCCTGTTTGCGGAGAAAACGGAAAAATTGCTAATAAAGAAAATGTTTTTGTTCTTTGTTTTGGTTCTTATCCTGAAAGTAATTTTTCTAATAATTCTTCCAAAGTTTACAAAAAATTCAGCGATTTGGATAAAGAAATTAAAAAAGATGATGAAAAAAAGTATATTGATAGTGATGGTGATGGTTTGAGCGATGAAGATGAAAAATATTATGGAACTTTTATTCATAATCCGGATTCTGACGGTGATGGTTATTTGGACGGAGATGAGGTAAATCATGGTTACAATCCCCTTGGTAAAGGTAAACTAAAAAGAAAGAGATAATTTATGATCTCTGTTTTGAAAAATTTTTGGGATTTATTTTTGAAAAAAATTGACATTTTAATAAATTTTTTACAAAAAATTACCAATTATTCGGACTTAAATGATTTTTGGGGTTTTTTCGGTTTTTTAATGGCGATTTTTTTATTGTTTGTCGCTTTAATATTATTGTTTAGTTTAATGGTAAAAGGGTTGAAATGGTTAAAATTTTACGGGGACTCTTTGGAAATTAAAAAAATTAAAACAGAATTTGGTTTTTTATTTTTGGGATTATTGATTGTTTTTTTGCTTTATATTTTTTCTTATTATATTTTTCATTCTAAAATGTCGTAATTTTATACCCATTTTGGAACATTTCAAAATCTCACGTTCACCACCTGTTATCCTGAACATTTCAGGATCTCGTATTAATATCCTGTCACCCTGAACTTGTTTTAGAGTCTCGTTGATTTTAGGTTTTATTTTTTCCTTTGAGATGCTGAATCAAGTTCAGCATGACAAGGAGAGGAAACGAGATGCTGAAATAAATTCAGCATGACGAGGATAAACCATTGTCACCCTGAACTTGTTTCAGGGTCTCATGTTTTTTAGGTCTTACTTTTTTTCCGAGATGCTGAAATGAATTCAGCATGACATGGGGGAGTGAGATGCTGAATCAAGTTCAGCATGACAAGGAGAGGAAACGAGATGCTGAAATAATACCGAATAAATTCAGCGCAAGATTTA
>JALULG010000213.1 GCA_027040785.1 bacterium | reverse complement strand
GTTATATCTTTTGTCCCGAAGCTACCCTTGAAATATGCGTTCCGCACTTCAACGCCGCCTTTTTCATTTTCAAAACATAAAGCAAAATATTTTTTATTGTTATTTTTATTTGTATAATAGATTTCTTTTATACCAGCTGCAGCAGCTGTCGCTAAGTCAATATCTCTTTTTTGTAGATAATCTATTAATGCAGTATTTTTAAGCTCTTGTATATTATCTATTTCAATAATATTATTTTTTTCTAGCTCAATGTTTTCTTGCACTTTTTGAATAAATTGATTATTTTTTTCTTTTATTTGTGATAATCTTTCAAAATTCTTTTCGTTAAAAGTTTCTTTTAGCATTTCAATAGCGTCTTTAAAGTTTAAGTTATAGTAAAACATTGCAAAATTCGCTATATCTCCGCGATTCTCAGTTGCAAAATCTTTAAAGTAAGAATAATATGTTCCGTCTTTATTGTTTGTGTGTTTTACGATTATACTTGCAGTTTTCTGTTCTAAAAACGGATTCTTGAGCCATAAATCACCTTTTTTTTCTGTGTAATTTATACCTGCAAAATCAAGAAAATCTTTTATGTTATATTTTTCTTTTATCAGTTCAATGTCTGTCATTTTTTACTCCTTATGTTATAAGATTCAACATATAAAAGAAAAAAGAAATTATCTCTCAAGCTCAACTTCTTCTTCTTTTATTTGTTCTGCTTCTTTTTCATTAAATACTTCTTGAATCATCTTGTTGAAGTCTGTATTTTTGAAATTAATGTCTTCAAATTTCGCTTCAAAATTTTCTCGTTCTGCTGCACTTTTGATATGTTCTGCTACTTGCTTAATGTCAAAAAGATTCTGAATATTAAAATCAACATTAAATTTTTCGTTGATATAATCTTTAATGAAGAATACATTATCTCTTCTCATCTCACTGATATTTTGAAAATTGATTAATGTTTTAATTGCTTTGTCTATGTTGCTAGAATTTTCTTCAATGTGCTCTGCTTCTTTTAGATAATATAATAATTCTGCTTTTTTCAGCTCTTCTTCACTTTTGAAAACTTCTTTAATCATATTGTTAAAATTTGTATCTTTAAAATCAATATTTTCAAATCTTGCTTCAAAATTTTTCTTATATGCAGCTGATTTAATGTATTCTGCAACTTGCTTAATGTCTATTAAATTTTGTTCGCTTAGTTCAACTCCAAATTTTTCGTTAATGTAATCTTTTACGAGTGAAATATTTTCTTTTGTTATTTCTGAAATATTTTGAAAATTGATTAATGTTTTAATTGCGTTGTCTAGACTATTTGATTTTTCATCAATGTGTTCTGATTTTTTTAGATTTTTTGTTAAGTTTAAAATAAATTCTCTTTGTTCTGTTAATTTTTTATCAGAATTTAAAATAAAATCTTTCATTTGTTGCACTGATTGAAACTTAATTAGATTATCTTTTATCTCTTCTAGAATTTCAAAATTATCTCTAATATCTCTTATTTTATTCAAATCTTTTTCAATATCATCAATTTTAGTTTGATGTTCTGCTAGAAGTTTGAAATAATTTAATAATTCAAATAATAATGCTATGCCGACCAGCGGGTTATAAACATATTGTTTTTGATTCATAATTGATTTATCAAATATATCATTTTCTTTTCGTTTAGCTTTTTTTGCTAGAATGTCTAGCATTTTGATTGCTTCTTCATCTTTATTCTTTAAAAATTCTTCGTTAACATCTAGAATTTTATCTTCAATTTCAGCTTTAAATTTTGCGATTTCTATATTTAATTCGTTTTTCATTGTTTTTTCTCCTTATTTTTTTTTTTTTTTTTTTTTTTTTTTTTTTTTTTTTTTTTTTTTTTTTTTTTTTTTTTTTTTTTTTTTT
>JALULG010000212.1 GCA_027040785.1 bacterium | reverse complement strand
TATTGAAATAATGATGGATGAAAAAAAACCTTTATCAAGGATTTCTCAAAAAAAAGAAAGCAATTTTGATATTTTGATTTTGGGAATTAAAAAACCAAAAGAAGTTTTAAGGCAAAAGATAAAAAAGAGATTAAAAGAGCGATTAGAAAAAGAAGGAATGATTGATGAAGTTAAAAATTTGCATAAGCAAAAAGTTTCTTGGAAACGTTTGGAAAGTTTTGGTTTGGAATATAAATGGTTGAGTTATTTTTTGCAAAAAAAAATCACTTATCAAGAAATGCAAGAATTTTTGGAAAGAGATATTAACCGGTTTGCCAAAAGGCAAACGACTTGGTTTAAGAGAGACAAAAGAATTAAATGGTTTGATAATTATTGGCAAATAAGAAAAGAAGTGAAAAATTTTTTACAAAAATAAAAAGGATCTGCGTTAACAGATCCAAGGATTTTAGCTTATTTCTTTGATTATCCTCTGCAAGAGCAGAGGGTTTTTTTTGATTTTTTCGTTTACAGCTTCGTTCACGGCGCTTGGTCCGCCATGTATGATTATTTCCGAATCAAGTTCGGGAATAATTTTTTTAAAAGAGGGAGATGAAAAAAGAATGCAATTTTTTTCATCTTTCATAATACAATTTATTTCGCCCAATGTTTTTTGGCGAAACAAAGTGCAATAACAGGAATGGTCTTCGCCCACCCCCATCATTAAACGACAAGGCAATATCCCTTCTTCTTCAAATTTTTTTTCTATATTTTCGGCAAAAACACATTCTCCCCCCGGACACATATTGCCAAAACGACAATGAGGTGTCCATTGACATTCTATAATTTCCGGCTCCAGTAATAGTTTCATATTCATAATTTCCCCCTTTAAAAAGTGCGCAAAAAAAGACTCCCTTTCGGGAGCTTTTAATTAAATATTTTTATAATTTAAAAACAAAAAAAACAAAATCGGCTTTTTGAAAAAGGCAAAATATTTTGTTTTTTTCATTTTTGAATTCATTATTAACAAAATTATTTTTAACATTTTAATGACTATATCAAAAAAATTTGATTTTGTCAAGGTTAATACCATATTCCATATTACCCAGATTAATAATCAAATTATTTAATTCCATTAAAGTTAAGGTTGTAGAAAGTTCGGAGTAATCCAGTTGAGTTTTTCTGATTATTTCATTGATATGAAGAGGGGATTTTTGTAAAATTTTTAAAATCATTTTTTCTTTTTCCGAAAGAGGAACATTTTTTTCTTCTTTTTGATGTGCTTTTATTTTTAAAACATCTAAAACATCTTTTGCGTCGGTGATTAATTGAGCTTGTTTGTTTTTGATTAAATTATTTGCGCCAACGGAAACGGGCGAGTTGATATTGCCCGGAACAGCAAATAATTTTCTTTTATATTCCAAAGCATATTTCGCCGTAATTAAAGAGCCTCCTTTTTCTTTTGACTCAATAATAATCGTGCCCAAACTTAATCCGGCGATAATTCTGTTTCGTAAAGGAAAGTTATACGGGGCCGGCGGAGTATTGGGGTGGTATTCGCTGATTAAAGCTCCTTTGTTTTTGATTATTTCTTGGGATAATTGCCAATTTAATTTTGGATAAATGTTTTGCTCGCTTAATCCCGATCCTAAAACGGCCACTGTTTTTCCATTATTTTTCAAACTTGTTTTATGAACAATGGTATCAATTCCGATAGCCATACCGCTGATAAGAACAATTTTGTTTTCGGTTAATTTTTTGCTTAAATTTTCAGCGATTATTTTTCCATAATTACTTGCTTTTCGCGTTCCCACAATTGAAATGCTTGGTGAAATGTTTTTAATGTCTCCTTTATAATAAAGCAAAAAAGGAGCGTTTTTTATTTTTTTTAAAAGT
>JALULG010000211.1 GCA_027040785.1 bacterium | reverse complement strand
ATAAAGCTTTTTAATTTTTTTCCACCACTGGGATATCCAGCCTTGATCATTATAAATTGCAACAAACAGGTTCCCACCTTCTTTAACTGGAATGTAGGCATGCTCAAGTGCCTTCCACATCTCACCAGTATGGTGCAACACTCCCCATGAATAAACAATATCAAATTCACCTAAAGACCGAATATACTCCTCATCAAGTACAGACCCTTCTTCAATAACCCACTGACTATCATCTGCAAAAAAACGACTTTTTAATACCCGTGCACAAGCAACTGATTGTGGATCATAATCCAGCGAATAAACCCGAGCCCCCAATCTGCGCGCAACCAATGAAAACAACCCGCTACCTGAGCCAATATCAAGAAAAGACTTGCCCTCAAGTGTTTCCACATCAAGCATCTTCTTTAAAGAACCCTCGGCTTCCAAGATTCTATCCTCATTCAAATGTTCAAGGAAACTCTTCCAGTTATCGCCAAACTGGAAGCGCTCTCCCAATGCCACTTCTTTTTCATGCAATTTCACCTAGTATACTCCTTTAATATTTAAGAATAAAAGCACTTTTACCTTGATCCTATAATTCAATAAACTTAAGTGGCTCTATAGCCTACTGTTAAAATACTTTCTTATGCAACTTAAAAAAACTCTGCGTTCTTGACTAGTAAACATATACAAATAGATTATTAACATTAGCGCAAAAAGGCTTGTTAAATGCACCGCTAAAGAAATACTTGAACTATATTCATTTTGAAAGATATTCCCAAGAAACCCAAACAATATAGTAAGCAATATCAATATAAAAGTAGACCTATATTGCCATTTCATGGGAAACACTCTTTGCGCAAGCCAAGAAGATACTAAAGCTTTACTAAGCTGCCCTATTAATACCCCATATGCAATCCCTACGATGCCAACATATTGAGATAAGTAATACATTAACAAGCCTGAAACCAATAAAAAACTTGCATATCCATACAGATTCAAATAACTCTTTTTTGACAAGGAGGTTCCAATCTCAGTCACCCAACTTATACCTTCAATAGCCAGCCCCATTGCCAATGGAAAAATGATAATTGCAGCTTCATTATAAGAATTAGAAGCCAACATTGATACCAAGTCACCACCAACTGTAGTAAGGAATAATACTGCTAAACACATTACCGCCGCAAACACCCTTAATATATAATTATAAGTATGAATAACATCAGGATCTTTATGAATTGCTAGCGAAAAAGGAACCCAAGCTGTCTGAAATGCAGCTATCACAAATACTATAAGCATTGCCACTTTAGCACCCACTGCATAAATGCCTAAATAATAAGAACCTAAAAATTCATTTACCATAAAACGTTCCATCATTGGAATAAATGCTGAAACACTACAAATTAAACCATATGGAACGGCAAATGGAAGAAGCTTACTTAGAAATGAAACCCCATCAGGGCAAACCAACCAACATCTGACATAATACATGCCCAAAAGACCAAAAAAAACCTGCACACTTAAACTAATACAAAATACTGTAGCTAGTTCCAAATTAAAAAAGTTAATAAATATCAATAGTAATAAGGCATTCACTCCAACTGATCCTATTGAAATAATAAGGTACTGTTTTCTAGAAAATGTCAGCCTTAAAAGACCCATTGAGAAATCAGTTGTACCTGTAGGATAAATTTCCTGGCCAACAACTTTCCATCCTGCTTTTTTTAATAATTTACCAACAAACCCACCTGCTTTTCTTGCATGTGCAACATCCTGCACCATAATATAAACATTTTTAAACTTAAACTTATCTTTCATTCTATTGAAAACTTTTATCAGGTCTTTCCCTATTCTTATAATCTCTGAAGAATCCCTGAAGCAATATTTATATTTGTC
>JALULG010000210.1 GCA_027040785.1 bacterium | reverse complement strand
GTCTGGTGGGTTCAAATTTAAAACCAGGTCTTTTTTTTTTTTTTTTTATCTCAAAAATTCTCTTTGAGTCCGCCCGTTTCCTTCCCTAAAAGGATGAAGATAATTTACAGTATCCAGAATTTCAGCTAATTTTTCGGCTATTTGCTGTTTATTTTTTTTAGGAATTTTTTTGAAGTCCGATATTAGAGAATCAATATATCTAAAAGCATTATCAAAATGTGTTGTCGGGAAAAATTGTTTACCTGCTTTACTTATTTCTACTTTTCTTTTTTCTCCAGCCCAGGCATAAACGTCTTGAAAAAGATGCTTGTGAATTGTAAAAAGGCTTTCTATTCCCTTTATCTTGATTGGATTCTCATAGAGTTCTTGAATGCGTTTTGCAACAGCCCCGCTTTCAAAAAAAAGTAAAGCTTCGGGGTCTGTCAAACCTGCTAAATTTCTAAGTATTCCAGTCTTAGGATCGGTATAGGTATAATCAGGGTCAACATATTTGTATGCCTCAGACATAGGTCTTTTCCTTTGCAAATTTTATTAATTCGGACAAAGAAATTTTCCCCATAACGTAATCCCTAATTATCTCGACCCCTTTTTGTGTCGGTTCAAAACCTTCAAACATATTACTCCCTATTGCTTGTGCGGTTGTTTCCAAAGTTTTCAAATTTGAAAACTTTACCCCCATAATTGTCAGCTTGTTACGGTCAATTTTTATTGTTTTGAACATGTTTGGTTTATTTAACAAAGCACTACAAATTTAATCATTTTTTTGGAAGAAATTAAATAAAAAACATGCAGTTCAACTAAAACATTTGCGAAGTACATACATCACGGCAAATGAGATTTACTCTTTTAGGCAAGGCCCAAAATTGCAACAACACACTAATTTTCGAATTACGAACAAACATTATATCGACCAGAAAGAGATAGCTAAATTTATCAGTAAAGATAGAAGTAAGCATCGCTTTATTGTATTTCCAAAATGAATTTCTTGAATAGCAAATTACACAGCAAAACTACACAGCAAAGAAAAAAGGGATTACAAAAAAATTGTAATCCCTTGATTATCGGAGTGGAGCATATCGGAATCGAACCGATGACCTCTTGACTGCCAGTCAAACGCTCTAGCCAACTGAGCTAATGCCCCAAACGAGGGGGCAAAGATAAAAAAATTTCAAAAGTCAAAATCTTTGAATAAAATATTTTTTTGCCCCCTCTAAAATACAGATTGATAACGTTATCCTTTCTGAAATTTACCGTTTCCGCTTGTATTCGTAATCTTTGCGTTCCAGTTCGTACTGCCGTTTAACGGCTTTTTTAAACTCGTTAAACAAGGTGGTTACGGCTTTTAAAACCTCTTTGTCTTCTTCGGCCAGCAAAACCTTTTTGCTTTTCAGATCGATGGAAGCACTCACTTTGGTCAGCGAAGAAGAATTGTCGAAAATCACTTCCAGCGTAAGGTCTTTATCGTATTTTTTAAAAAGCTGTTCATAAAATTCAACTTTCGATTGAATGAGCTCTTCGGCCTGTTTCCGGGCCGCTTCATCCACCTCTTTCAGGTTTTTAATGATTAATTTTACCATAATGTTTTTCTTTTGTTTTTCCTGCCTGTACCAATTTCCGTTCCACACGGGCTGAAAACAGCCTGCATGGAACGGAACGGACTTGTTTTTCAAAACAAAAGTAAACAAAATCAAATAATTACAAAAGATATGAAGCCTTCATCCGGACAAGTTTAAAACCTGTCAATTTTTCCTGTTTTCGCGTTCCCTCTTCTTCAATTCTTTCTTCAGGATTTTTCCGGTGGGATTGCGGGGAAGGTCGGAAACAAATTCGATGACTTCAGGAATTTTGTATTTGGCCAGCCTCTCACCCAGAAATTC
>JALULG010000209.1 GCA_027040785.1 bacterium | reverse complement strand
GTATTAAAAAACACGATCAAAGAGTTAACACTTATTTAAATTTTTTAAAAAAATATGATCCTCAAAAAACTTTGATAATTGTTTTAAGAGGGCAATATTTAAACAAAAACAATAAAGTGGCTTCTTATCCTTATAATGATATTCGTTTATTGTCTTATTATTTGCCAAATTATCAATTATACGATCTTTTGGGAGTGCCCGGTCTTTATTTTACTGCAAAAAATTTTCATTATATTCAAGTTCAAGGAAAAGAAATAAAAATTTCCTCTCAAATTGATAAAGTTGTTTTTTTAGCTGATTATATAAACCCCGCAATGTTGCCCAAAGAAATAGATTTAAAACCTTTGTTTAAAAAAGAAGATCCAAGCAATATTTATTTTGCTGATTTTAAGGGGAATTTTTTTGAGTATAACGGCTTAAAATTTATTAAAAAAGATGATAAAAATGATTGACACCCCATTGTTTCTGTGGTATTTTGACAGTGTAATTGTTTATGTTGTTTGGGCAACATATAATTTTCCATGTCATGCTACATCTTATGTCATGCTGAACATTTCAGCATCTTGGAAAACAAAGTAAAACCTAAAAATCACGAGATTCTGAAATAAATTCAGAATGACAGTAAGCTTTCCCCACGTCATGCTGAACATTTCAGTATCTCGAGGGATAGGGGAATGTCTAAAAACCATGAGACCCTGAAATAAATTCAGGGTGACAGCGGAATTGAGATGAGATTCTGAAATTTTAATATAACCAATTTTTTTAAATATGAAAAATAAAAAAATAATTATTTTTTTAATAATTTTTGTTTTTGCTGTTTTGTTTGGATTTTTATGGTATAAGCAAAGCAAAAATAAAAAAGAAGAAAATAATAAAAAAATATTATATCAAGAAAAAAATTATTATAGCGAAGAAGATTTTCCCGCATTGGCAAACGAACCGGAAGAAAGGGCTCGGTTAGTAAAACGTTTAAATGAAGTATATGAAGCTAAAGATGAACACCCTAAAAAACCATATCCTTATTGGATAGAGATTGGTTTATTAAAAAAAGCTTTAAAAGATTATAAAGGAGCGGAAGATGCTTGGAGAAATGCCGTTATGGTTGTTAAGCGTCCAACTATCGCTTATGGAAATTTGGCTGATTTGTATTTTTATTTTTTAAAGGATTACGATAAAGCGGAAGAATATTATTTAAAAGCTTTAGAGTTAACTCCCGGTAATATTACTTATCGCAAAGGTTTGGCTGATTTGTACAGATATAAAATCACCGACAAAAAAGATCAGGTGGAAAAAATAATTTTAGAAGGAGCAAAAAAAGATTATAATAATAGGATAGAATATTATGTTTATTTGGTAGATTTTTTCCGTTCTGAAAATAACCGGAAAAAAGCGGAAGAATATCGTCAAAAGGTTAGGGAAATAGATCCTGATCGAAAACTTTATACGGATTACGAAGAATAATTATATGCAAAAAATATTAAAAGCGATTATTTATCTTGGTTTGGGAATAATATTATTTACTCCAGTTATGATGAGCGGAAAATTTTTTTTCCCGTTTATTTTTACCAAAGCATTGGTTTTTAGGATTACCGTTTTGCTTGTTTTTTTGGCTTTTTTATTTTTGGCAATAGTGGACAAAAAATATCGTTTTCGTATTACCAATCTTACGATTTTTTTAAGTCTTTATTTATTGATTATTACCATCTCTTCGTTATTGGCAAAAACTTTTTATTTTAGTTTTTGGGGTGATATTGAAAGAAGTGAAGGAATTATCACTTGGATTTATCTTTTAGCTTTGTTTTTGGTTGTCAGCGGTTTTTTGAAATCAAAAAAGGAATGGTATGTTTTTTTTGATTTATCTTTTTTGGCGAGTTTGTTAGTGGCTTTATTTGCTTTGGGGCAAAGACTTGATTGGCAATTTGTTTTAAATCACGGAGAATCTCGTTTATCCGCCACAATTGGAAACCCGGCTTTTTTGGCGGCTTATTTATTTTTCAATGTTTTTTTCGCTCTTATTTTATTATGGGTTAAAAGAGGAGATAATATTTGGAAATGGTATTATTTGCCGGGAATTCTTTTAAATCTTTACATTATAATGGAAACAGCCACCAGAGGAGTGATGGTCGGTTTGATATCTTCTGTTTTTCTGGGATCTTTTTTGATGATATTTTTTACCAATACAAATAAAATAGTTAAAAAAGTTTTTTTGGGAACTATTTTATTTTTGTTTCTGTTTGTTTTGATGATTTTTTTGGGAAGAAATACTTCTTTTATTCAAAATAACAATTCTTTAAGGAGACTTTCCAAAATATCTTTACAAGACAGAACCGTTCAAACTCGTTTAATGACCTGGAATTCGGCTTGGCAAGGAATCAAGGAAAAACCGATTCTCGGTTGGGGTTATGAAAACTTTTTTTTGATTTTTAATAAATATTTTAATCCTCAAATTTATCGAAATTCCGGATCTCGTATTTGGTTTGATAGGGCGCATAATATCATTTTTGATCAGTTAGCTGTCGGTGGTATTTTGGGTTTATTGGTTTATTTGTCTTTAATTTTCTATCCAATTTATTTTTTGGGTAGTTGGATATTGAAAGATTTTGGAAAAACTCAAGCTTTTTTTAGGAAAATTTGGGGTAAAATGAAAGATGAGGCAATTATTGATAAAAAATTAGCCATTATAATTGTTTCTTTATTGGTTGGTTATTTTGTGCAAAATCTTTTTGTTTTTGACAGTTTGGTCACTTATATTCCTTTTATTTTTATTTTGGCTTTTATTTCTCATTATGAAAAATCATTTGAAATAAAATTTTTAAAATCGGAAAATTTTTATCAAATATTTTCTTTTATTCTTTTGATTCTTTTTGTCCCAATACTTTATATCGTTAATATTAAGCCGGCCAAGGCAAATTTGACCATTGTTGAAGCAATGAGGACCGCCAATAAAAGGGAAATAGAATCCGCTTATAATTTACATTTAAAAGCCATTTCTTATAATACTTATGGAAATCAAGAATACAGAGTGCGTTTGGCGGAATTTGCCAATACCGTAATCAGTAAAAAAGACGGAGAAGAAATTTTTAGAAGAAAAATGGCGTTAAGAGTGAAAAATGAATTAAAGAAACAAATAGAAGAAAGACCGGATGATGTTTCAAACTATATTTTATTGATGAGATATTATAATAAAATATATATTTATGATATTGAGCTTTTAAAAGATGTAATAAACAAATTGGGACCCGAGGCGCTTAGATTAAGCCCGACAAGGCCTCATATATATTATGAAACCGGTTTTGCTAAAGTAAATTTAGGTAATTATTATAAAACATTGGGTAAAATAAAAGAAGCGAATAAATTATATGATGAAGGTATTGAAGATTTTAATTTGGCTATAAAGTTAAATGATAGAGTAATTGAATCTTATGTTAATGCCATTGTGATGTCTTTAAGTTGCGGTAGAGGGAACAATGTAAAGATTTTTTTGGGAAAAATGGATAAATTAAATTTAAAATACAAAAGAGTGGGGTATTTAAAGCAAATGTTAAGCGCAGCGATTAACACTAAAAATTATGAATGGGCGGCTAATTTTGCTAAGATTTTAACGGAAATAGACCCGGACAATCCGCAACATTATATTGATCTTTCTTTGTCTTATGTTTATATGGGAGAGATTGATAAAGCGGTTGAAACGGCTGAAAAAGTAAAGAAATTCGGCGATAATTATATTCAAATGTCGGAATCTTTTATTAAAACAATTACAGCTCCTGATTTTACCATTGATAAGTTAAAAAGCCATTAAATCTTGACGAAATTATTAAAGAGTGTTAATCTGTCATATATACTTTATAATTTTAATATTTTTTATGTTCAATCCTTTATTTCCACTGGACGGTTTAACGGATCAATTTATCTCAGAGTGTCCGGTCTGTAAAAGTAAAAAAGATTTTTTGGAAATCTCTTTAATAGAAGGAGAGAACGAAAACGATAAACATTTAATTCATTTAAAATGCCAAAAATGTTATACCAAGTTGGTTGGAGTGGTTAGTTTGACACCGATGGGAGCCAGCATAATAAGTTTTATTGTTGATTTAGAAAAAGATGAGGTGGCTAAATTTAAAAGAAATGATCGGGTCAATGAAGATGATTTAATAGATTTACATCAAACATTAAAGAATGATAAAATAAATTTTTTAGAAATAATAAAATAGAAATATTAATTGTAAATTAAATAATTAACGATTATGAAATTATCATTAAAAGCTGAAAAAAGAGAAATTACCGGCAAAAAAGTGAGTAAATTAAGAGAGGATGGAAAAATTCCGGCGGTAATGTACGGTCAAGAAACCGAACCGAAAAATTTACTTGTAGATTATAATCCTTTTGAAAAGGTTTATAAGGAAGCCGGGGAAAGTACTTTGGTTGAGTTGGAATTGGAAAATGAAAAAATTCCGGTTTTAATTCACGATGTTTCTTACCATCCCGTAACGGATAAAATTGAACATATTGATTTTTACAAGATAAAATATGGGCAAAAATTAACTGCCTCCGTAGAATTGAAATTTATTGGAGAATCTCGGGCTGTTAAGGAATTGGGAGGAACTTTGGTGATTACTCTTAATGAAGTGGAAGTTGAATGTTTGCCAAAAGATTTGATATCGGAAATTGAAGTTGATCTTGGAAAATTGGAAACTTTTGAAGATGTAATTCATATAAAAGATTTAAAGGTTCCTGAAACAATTAAAATTTTAGCTGATAAAGACGATGTAGTGGCGAAAGTTTCTCAACCAAGAGTAGCGGAAGAAGAGGAAAAAGCTGAAGAAAGTAAAGAAGAGGAGAAAAAAGAGGAAAAGAAAGAAGAAGAAAAAGTTGAGGAAAATAAAGAATAAGGAACAAATTAAATATTAAAAAACCGCCTTCTGGGCGGTTTTTTAATATTTAAAATTTTTTCAAACAAAAAGAAAAGTAGATGTGTTTTTTGAAGGTGGTGGTAAGATGGAACTTGATTAATTGTTATAATTATAATATCATATTTAAAAACAATGTCAAGCAAGTTATCCACAGGTTGTTTAGGTTTTTATTTTTAATAAGTTTTAGAAGTATTTTAATTTTTAACTTTTTCTCTTTATTTGTTAGTTTTAAAGTATTAAGTAGGTTTTTTCATGTCATGCTGAACTCGTTTCAGCATCTCGTTTCTCCCTGTCACCCTGAATTTATTTCAGGGTCTCGTGGAAAAGAGTAAAACCTAAAATCAATGAGATTCTGAAATGTTCAGAATGACAGTAAAACTCAAAATAACATAAAATAACCTCAAAACAATGACTAAAAAAAATCTCATCACTTTAACTTTAATATTCACAATTATCCTTATTATTTCATCAATAATCCTTTTTTTATTTTTTAACCAAAAAGAAAATAATCAAAAGGTGAATAAAAACAATAGCAAACAAGAAACAAAAAAAACAGTTCAAAAAAAGAAAAGAAATATTTATAGTGATAACAATAACGATATTCACCCTGATTATTCAGGAAAAATAATCAAAGAAAAAAACGGTTGGAAAAGATATACCAATTCTTTTTGGGGAATTGAGTTTAGGTTTAAGGATAAGAAGGATAAGATAAAAATAAGAGGAACTAAGGATAGAATTACTTTATTGGAAAATTCCCAGGATTTAAATCCATATGTGTATATTTCAGCCTATTCCTTTTTGCTTGGTTGTAATGATTTGAAATCTAAAATAGAAAATGATATCCTAGGGCTTTCTCCCAGCTTAAATGAAAAATTGATTTCCATGGAAGAAAAGATAAATAAAAACAACCTGAAATATATAAAATTAGTTACTCAGGTAGCCGGTCAACAAGCGTCCAAAGGTAAACTTTTCATAGACGTTAAATATTATATTGATTATAATAAAAATGATGAAGATTATATCATAATCAGAGGCGATGACACCCTACAAGCCCAAATCATCAATTCTTTCAAATTTATCAAATAATCTATTTTAAAACATTTCTTTTTCTTAAATCAGTTCTCTTTTTAAAGAGAACTTTCTTAAGGAAAAGAAAAACTTTTCTAAATTCTTGACTTTTTCTCTTTATTTGTTAGTTTTAAGGTATTGAGTAGGTTTTTTCATGTCACCCTGAATTTATTTCAGGGTCTCGTTTCTCCCTGTCACCCTGAATTTATTTCAGGGTCTCGTGGAAAAAAGTATAACCTAAAATCCCCAAGATTCTGAAACAAGTTCAGAATGACAGCGCTTTTTTTTATCGTGCCAATCATTCCTGTCATGCTGAATTTATTTCAGCATCTCGGAGGAAATAGTAAGAATTAAAAAACACGAGATCCTGAAACAAGTTCAGGATGATATGTGACGAACACGAGACTCTGAACTCCCTATGTCACCCTGAATTTATTTCAGGGTCTCGTGGAAAAGAGTAAAACCTAAAATTATAAAAAAATAACCTCAAAACAATGACTAAAAAAAATATCATCACCTTAACTTCAATATTTACA
>JALULG010000208.1 GCA_027040785.1 bacterium | reverse complement strand
ATTATTAACCAGCACCGCTTTTTTAAGCAAAAATAATAAAATAAACAAATAATATGAAAAAAATAATTTTTTTTCTTTTTTTATCAAGTCTTTTTTTTCTAAACTTTCAGGTAAAGGCATCGGAGTTTTCCGACTTTAAAAAAATTGTTCCTTTTTTTAAATATTACAAAGAAATCCAGATGCCGGAAACTAAAATTCCAATGGTGGTGGAAACCCCCGTTCCCGATATTTACGAAAAAAATCCTTATAAAGATGTTTTTGCTCTTTATGATGAAAATATGGGGAATTTTCAATATTATTATTTAAAAACAAAGACAGAGATTCATAAAGCGGAAAAAATTCCCATTAAAATAACAACGGAACCAATTACAAAAAACTCTTATGATTTAATAGACGGTAATACGAAAACTTTCGGAGAGTTTCTTGTTTCAGAAGAAGGAAAGGGGAGGGCAAAGATTATTATTATGAGCGAACGGCCAATAAAATCGGATTCTTTTTATTTTAATTTAAACCCTAATGTTGCTTTACCGGACACGATTGAAATAAAGGTTTTTTTAAACAATAAAGAAAAAATTGTTTTGTCTAAAAAACAATTATTGCAAAATAAAGTTGATTTTCCGGAGGCGAAAGGTGATAGATGGGAAATCAATTTTGAATTTCATCAACTTTTAAGAATCAACGAATTGGAATTGATTCAAAATTTACCGGAAATTGTTAAAAAAACAAAGTATATTAGATTTTTGGGAAAATCCAATCATAGATATCGCCTTTATTATAACGCAAATAAAAGGGTTTATATCTATTACAAAGAAAAACCAAATTTATCTTACGTAAAATCGGATGATATTTTATCGTTACAAGCAAGTGTTCCTATTAAAAATTCTGAGTTTAAAATGCCCGATAGTGATGGAGATGGAATAATTGACAAAGAAGATAATTGCAAAAATATCAAAAATCCGGACCAAAAAGATGAAAATAATAACAAAATTGGTGATGCTTGCGAAGATTTTGATAAAGACGGTGTTTTAAATTATAAAGATAATTGCGTTAACGACCCGAATTCAAGTCAAAGAGATATTGACGGCGATGGAATTGGCGATGCCTGCGATAAAGAGGAAAGCCGATTGACGGAAAAATATCCTTGGCTTCCTTGGTCGGGAATCGGCTTCGCCGGTTTAACTTTGATTATCCTTTTATTTTTAACGATTAATAAGCAAAAAGAAAATAACGACTTGGAGGATAAAATATCCTCCCCCATTGACAAAAAAGAAAAATAGTATATAATATAATTATTATTTTAATATTCTAAATTTCTGCGGGAATTTAGTAATTTTTAAGTTTTTATTATTATGAAATTTGCAGTTATAAAAACCGGTGGAAAACAATATAAAGTCAAAGAAGGTCAAGAATTAAAAATTGAAAAACTTGGTGTGGAAGAGGGTAAAAAAGTAAAGTTTGACCAAGTTTTATTATTAAACGATAATGATGATGTTAAAATTGGTAAACCTTATTTAAAAGATGTCAAAGTTGAGGCGGAAATTTTAGAAAACGGAAAAGGAAAAAAGGTGGAAGTGGTAAAATATAAACCGAAAATAAGGTATAAAAAGACTTTTGGTCATCGTCAACATTTTACCAAGATTAAAATCCTTAAAATAGCTTAAATTTTTATTTTAACAGCCCGAAAGGGCTGTTTTTAAATTTTGATTTTTTTTGCTATAATAAAAAGTGTTTTAAGGGAATTGTTGTCAAGTTCCGTTTTTATTATTTTTTAATTTTGGTTAAATTTTAAAATCGTTTTATTTTTTTATATTTTAAATAAATGAAATACAAAGAGCATTCACCTGATTATTTATTTTTAAGTGCTTTGATTGTTTTAACTATTTTAGGGTTGGTTTTTTTGTTATCTGCCAGTTCGGTCAGTTCTTTCAAGGAGTATGGTGATAGTTATTATAAATTAAAACATCAAATATATTTTGGAGTTTTACCGGGAATTTTTTTATTTTTTCTTTTTTATAAGATAAATTATCAAAAAACAAAGAAAATGGCCCCTATTTTGATGTTTCTTTCGATTCTGAGTTTAGTCTTGGTTTTAATTCCGGGAATCGGATTAAAACACGGAAGTGCCAGGAGCTGGTTGGGCTATGGACATTTTTCTTTTCAACCGGCGGAATTCGTGAAATTATTTTTTATTTTATATTTATCTCTTTGGTTTGCTAATAGAAAAAATAAAGAGATAAAAAAAATATCATCCGGTTTTTTGCCATTTTTAGTATATTTAGGTTTGGTGGTGGGTTTAATTATTTTGCAACCGGATTTGGGAACCGCTATAGTTTTGATGTTGATAGCTTTGAGTGTTTATTTTTTGGCGGGCGCAAAAATTTCCCATTTAATTCTTTTTATTCTTTTGGGATCTTTAATGGCATTTTTACTTTTTCCTTACGCCAAGGAATATCAGAAAAACAGATTAATTGCTTTTCTCAATCCTCAGTTTGAAAAAAACAATATCAGTTATCATATAAATCAGGCCTTTTTAGCAATCGGATCAGGAGGGATGTGGGGAGTCGGTTATGGTCAATCACGACAAAAATTTTCTTATTTGCCGGAAGTGGTTGGTGATTCCATTTTTGCAATTATCGCTGAAGAAATGGGTTTTATATTTAGTGTATTATTTTTATTTTTAATTTTTTTTATTATTTTAAGGGGTTTTAAAATCGCTAAAAAGTCACCCGACAAATTTACTTATTTGGCGGTTAGCGGTATAATGAGTTGGGTATCTTTTCAAAGTATAATAAATATTGGCGCAATGGTTGGAATAATGCCTTTAACAGGCGTTACTTTACCATTGGTTAGTTATGGTGGCTCCTCAACAATTATTTTGGGTGGAGCGTTTGGTTTTGTCTTTAATATTAGTAAATATGTTAAAAAATAAAATCGCTTTTCAAGCAAACCCGGGCAAAAAATTAAAAATTAAAACAAAATTCGGTGAATATTTAAGATTTCCTTTAAAAAGTTCTTTAATTAAGCCGGACGATAATTTAATCAAAAAAATAAAAGAACTTCCCTTGAATAATTTTTCTCCCGATGATATACTTTTTATAAGTGAAAAAGTGGTTTCTGTTACCCAGGGACGTTCTTACCATATTAAAGATATTAAAGCCTCAAAAATAGCTACTTTTTTAAGTAAATTTGTTTATAAAAATCCGGCCGGGATTGGTTTGTCAATACCGGAAACAATGCAGTTGGCAATAGAAGAGGCGGGTTTATGGAGAATACTTTTAGCGGCTCTTTTGGCGGCAATTACCAAGCCGTTTAAGATAAAGGGTGTTTTTTATCTTATTGCCGGATCAGGCGCTCGAGCTATTGACGGTCCTGTTCCTTATGCAATTCCTCCTTACAACGAATATGCCAGCAAGGGACCGAAGAATCCTCAAAAAGTGGTTCAAAAAATAGAAAAAGCCATTGGTTTTAAAAATACGATTATAGACGCCAATGATTTGGGTATAAATATTTTGGCCGCCAGTAAAGGCTTGAAAAAAAAGGAATTAAAGTTAGCCTTAAAAGATAATCCGTTGGGACAAGAAGATGAAAGTACTCCTTTTGGAATTTTAAGAAAAATAAAATAAATTTATGCGTTTTTTAAGAAAATATAAAAAATCAATTATTCTTTTGATTGTTTTATTGATAGGCGGTTTTTTTTCAAGAAATTTATTTGTAAAAAAGAAACCGGAATATATAACGGAAAAAGTTAAAAAAGGGGATCTAACTCAAACGGTTTCGGTTGTGGGTTCGGTTGTTTCAGATATTATTACGGATTTACATTTTGAAGTAAATGGAACGATTGCCAAAATCAATTTTCAGGTTGGAGATTATGTTCAAAAAGGCGATATTTTGGCGGAATTGTCAGCTGATGATGAAAAAATACAAGTCCAAAAGGCCAAAGCGGCTCTTTTGGCGGCTCAATCAAATTTGAATTTAAAAAAAGCCGGGGCAATGTTGGAGGATATTAAAGTGGCGGAAGCAACGGTAAAATCCGCCGAAGTTGCTTTGGATATCGCCAAAACCAATTTGGAAAACGAAAAAGTTTCAGGACAAGAAAAAATCAGAAAAGCGGAATTGGAAAAAGAGAATGCCGAAATTTCTTTAAAAACTGCGGAAACAGATCTAAAAAATAAAGAAGAAAATTTAAAAAATATCAAGGAGCAAAATGATTTAAACTTAAAAAACGCTTATGACAGTTTAAAAGTTGGTATTGAAAAAAATCTTATAAAAGTTTATGAGTATTTGATTGATATGGATACTATTTTAGGAGTTGATGATGAATCAGGAAATGATAGTTTTGAAAGTTCTTTGGGGATTTTAAAAAGCACCAGTTTGCAAAAAGCCCAAGATTCTTACAGAATTGCTAAAAACAATTATGATATTTTTAATGATTATTTTTCAAATTTAAAAGAGAGCGAAACAGCTGAAGATTCTGATGTGGAAAATTTAAAAAAAGCTTCTGAAAAAGCCATTGTTTTAATGTATTTAGTTGATAAATCTTTGTTAAAAACCAGAATTTTGTTGAATAATTCGGTTGTTTCAAAAAATTTAACGGAAACACAACTTGATGCTTTTAAATCTACGATTGATAATGATAGGATTGGTATAAATACGGAAATAGAAAGTACTCAAACTAAGACTCAAACACTATCAAACACGGAAGTAAATAAAAAGACAAACATTGATAACGCTAAAAGTTTATACGAAACAGCCGAAGGCGCTTATGAAAAAGCAAAAAGCTCTCTGGAATTGGCGGAACAAAATTTAAAAACCGTTAAATTAAATGTTGAAAATGCGATTAAAGACAGAAAATTGGATATTAAAGCAAAAGAAAAGGCCTTAGAAAAAGCCCGGGCCTCTTATAAACTTAAGAAAGCCCCGCCAAGAGCTGTGGATATCGCCAGTTTGGAAGCGCAAGTTGAACAAGCAAAAGCGGATTTGGCTTTGGCTGAGGAAAATTTAAATAAGACAAAATTAATCGCTCCTTCAGATGGAACAATTACAAATATAAATGGAGATATCGGAGAAAATGTTACCATTGCTGATAAATTTATGGTTTTATTATCTCCTCAATTTATTATTGAAGCGGATGTTTCAGAAACAGATATCAGCAAAATAAAGTTAAACCAAGAAGCAAAAGTGACTTTTGACGCTTTTGGAGAAGATGAAGTTTTTAGCGCCAAGATATTTTTCATAGATCCGGCAGAGACAAAAATTCAAGATGTTATTTATTATAAAATTAAAGCCAAATTATTTGACAGTAAAGGTAAAGAAATTCGTTCCGGCATGACAGCTAATTTGGATATTTTGACTGCTCAAAGAAAAAACGTTTTATATATTCCGGAACGAGCGATAATAGAAAAGAATGGTCAAAAAATAGTTAGGGTATTGGATAATGGAATTTTGAGAGAAGCAAGAATTTTGCCGGGTATTTTGGCTGATGGAGGAGTCATAGAAATTCAAAAAGGATTAAAAGAAGGACAGGAAGTGGTTATTTCAATTCGTTAATTATGTTGATTGAGGTTGAAAATTTAAAAAAAGAGTATATAAACGGTAAAGTTATTACCAAAGTTTTACGAGGGATAAGTTTTAAAATTGACAAAGGCGAGTTTGTCTCTATTATGGGTCCCAGTGGTTCCGGAAAATCAACTTTAATGCATATTTTAGGGTTTTTAGACAGGCTTAGTTCCGGAATATATAGATTTAAAGGAAAAAATGTTGATAGTTTAGATGATGATAAATTGGCGGAATTAAGAAACAAAGAAGTGGGTTTTATCTTTCAAGCTTTTAATTTATTGCCAAGAACAACCGTGTTGGAAAATGTTATTTTGCCATTGGTTTATTCTAATGAAAAAAAAATCGAAGAAAAGGGGAGAAATGTTTTAGCTAAAGTGGGACTGGAACATAGAATAAATCATTATTCTAATCAATTGTCCGGTGGAGAAAAACAAAGAGTGGCCATTGCCAGAGCTTTAGTTAACAATCCTGATATTATTTTTGCCGATGAGCCAACCGGAAATTTAGATTCCAAATCCGGTATTCAGGTAATGAAGATATTGCAAAACTTAAATAATGAAGGAAAAACAATTGTTTTGGTAACTCACGAAACTTTTACTTCGGAACACGCTAAAAGAATTATCAATATAATTGATGGAAAAACCATAAAAAATGTGCAAGATATGCGAGGGAACGGCAAGGAGCCCCCTCAAGTATCTTGACCGATTATTTGACTCGGGCTCCCTGCCTTACCTTAACAAAAGGCTGGAGCCATTTTACCAGAACTTCTTGCAGACGTCAGTATTTTTCGTGTTCTCCACCAGATAGATCAGGATCTTGCCCGTGCATGCCAGCAGGCTGGATGTCCGTTCTGTCATGCTCCCCTGCATAACGCGCCCTATACCAGAAAGCCCCGGGGAGGACCGGCCGATATACCGGCTGAGTTCTGTGTCCGCTTGAGTCTCTGCTGCAGCAGGGAAGGCTGTCGTCGCAGGGTATTGCC
>JALULG010000207.1 GCA_027040785.1 bacterium | reverse complement strand
ACGAGACTCTGAACTCCTTATGTCACCCTGAATTTATTTCAGGGTCTCGTGGAAAAGAGTAAAACCTAAAATTATAAAAAAATAACCTCAAAACAATGACTAAAAAAAATATCATCACTTTAACTTTAATATTCACAATTATCCTTATTATTTCATCAATAATCCTTTTTTTATTTTTCAACCAAAAAGAAAGTAATCAAAAGATGAATGTAAATAATAATAAACAAGAAACAAAAAAAGAAGAAAAGAAGAAAAAGATTCCTTTCAAATGGAAAACCGAAAAAGATGAAATATTAAAGATAAGTTTTTCTTATCCTGATAATTGGTTTATTAATGGATCGCCGACTGGAACGCATATAGATGTTTCCTGTCAGGTGTGTCATTTTGATTATAAAAATTATTGTAAAAATCATGAATGTGTTGATGGTGAATTTAGTATAGATCACCTTGATAAATACCCGATATTTTCTTATCAAGGAGATTACCATAAAGATTCTTTAAAAATGATTGTTGAAAAATATCATAAAATTATAGGTAAGGAAGAAAAAGAGAGTTTTATTGGAAATATAGAAGAATTAACTATTGATGGAGAAAAAGCTTATCGATTTATTTTGCAAAAAAAATCTTGTGAAAATGATAATGTTTGTAATAAGAATGAAATTTACGAAGAAATTTTTATTTTTACTCAACATAATGAAAGAAAATATCTTATTAATATTACTTTCAACGAAATTTCCCAAAAAATCCTTTCTTCTTTAAAATTTCTTGATTAAAATTAAAACATTTCCTTTTCTTAAATCAGTTCTCTTTTTAAAGAGAACTTTCTTAAGGAAAAGAAAAACTTTTCCAAAAAAAATAAAAAACAAAAAAAGAAAAAAAGGAGGTAAAACAATGATTACTCTTTGACAAATTAATTATTGATATATTAAAACATTGAATTGATTTATTAATTTAGGATAATAATATTTTCACTCAATAAAAGATAAAGAGAGAAAAAACAGAAAAGGAGAAGAAAATGAAGAAGGGAATTTGTTTTTTTATGGGGCTTGTTTTTTTGTTTGTAATAATTGGCAAAGGATTGGCCAAAGATTTTTCAGTCATTTTGCCTATTAAAAATTTGCCTGGTGATTCATATTACCCTCATGACGGTAATGAATGGCCACGAAGATTACCTGATGATAGTCGCACTTGGTATTCAGTTGTTTGGACAGGTCTTTACGGGATAAAACCTTCTTTGAGATGGGAAAAAAGACATAAAGGAACAGGCGGACATCCCGGTATGGATATTGTCGTTGCAACCGGTACAAAAGTTTACGCGATCGCTGATGGTTTGGTGGATTATGCTAATAATCGTAGTGGTTGGGGAAATGTTATAATCATCAAACACACCAATCAAGCCGATAAAAGTAATTATTGGTCAGTATATGCTCATCTTAGGAAAGAAAATCCTTTTAAAGTAAAAAAAGGGGATAAGGTTTCCAAAGGGCAATTGATTGGATATAGTGGGAATACCGGTAATTCAGGTGGACCGCATTTACATTTTCAGATACAAAGAAAATATGATCCGATTACAAAAAAATCTCCTTTTTGGTCCAAAGGTTATGGAGCTAGCAAAGAATCCGGATCTATGGTTGATATTATCGCTGAAGTTCGCGCTAATACCGTTGACCCGATATCTTTTAGTCTTGGTGTTGGTCATTTTCAAGACGGTTGGCATTATTTTGATTTATCTTATGGGAAACCGATTTCTCAGTGGATTGCTGATGCGTATGACTCATTTGCCAGCGTCCTCGGCAAACCCATAGACAACGGAGGAAGTATCTTTGTTCATAAATTACCGAGAAACAGTTTCTTGCCCGATCTTTACGGGCAAGACTTTGAAAAAGGAATGATTGTCGTTAACGAAGAAGAAGA
>JALULG010000206.1 GCA_027040785.1 bacterium | reverse complement strand
GGTATAAAGAAAGGCATCCAAAAGCCCCTCCGAGAGAGGATTTTGAAAAAGATTTTAAAATATTTTTCAAATATTTAAAATCTTTCGGGGATAAGGTTTCTTTTAATGAAGCCTTATTAAAAACGTTTCAAAAATACCCGGACAATCTCTGGGTGAAAAAAAGAATGGGGGAAATTGACAGAAAAGCGCGTGTTGTCAAAACAGGCGCAAAATATATTCATTAACAAAAGATCGGAATTCCGATCTTTTTATCTTTGTTTAAGTAATTAATTTGATGTTATAATTTTTCCTTTAATTTTTCTTCAAAAACCTGAGATACTTTTTCGGTAAATGTGTTTAAGTCGGAACGCTTTTCAATGTCTTTTTCATCCAATTCATCACTTCCTATTTTTGTTTCATCTTGGGTCGGGTCTACTTTAAATTTAATATCAGCGTGCTCGCTTATTCTTTGATCACTATTACCGGTTTTTAAATCAAAGGTTATTCTTTCTTTTTCTCCTTCCCAACTTATTTCAACCCAACCGTCAATTCCGTAATTGTGATCAAGAGGACTGTTTCCGGCAGTAAAAATTTTAACATATGGTCTTGGAATTTTATATTTTTGAGATATTGGTTCTAGATTTAAAAGTATTAATTTTTTGATAGTTTTTAGTGTTCGTTTGTCTCTTTTTTCCGACGGCTGATGATTTTCAACAAATTCAAAAAGTTCTTTTTTAGCTTTGTTCATTATTCTTTTGTCTGTTAAACTGGCCGGTACGGGAATCATTTCCCAAGAATTAATTTTGCACATTCCCAAAAGATTTTCTTCATCTAATAATCCTTGAGCCGGTTTATTTAAATCACCTTCGCTTAAATAAAATTTTCCTTTATATTTGACGAGATGACAGTTGCGTTTTCTGGCTATGTCTTCAAGATAATCAATGTATTTTTTTTCAATAATACTTGGAGCTTCTTTTTCTTTATTGAAAAAAACCACTCTTCTCTTTTTTGGTTTTTTAGAGATTTTTTCTCTTTTTTTTGTTTCCGGCAGTGTTTCGGGTAAAGAATCTTTGGGTTTTTTTATTGTAAATTTATATTTCTTACCATCTATTTCTACGATTTTTTCTTTTATTATTATTTTTTCATTATCATCATTATTTTGATCATTAATATTATTTTGATCGTTTTGTGATGAGGGCATTAATGATTCTGTTTCCATAAATTTAGAAAATTAATAATTTAATAATATTATGACATAAAAAAAATAAAAATAAAGTGATATTAAAAATACTTGCAATATTTTTTAATTTATGTATAATGTAATTAAATTGAATAGGCCCCGTTTAAGGGTCTGTTTTAAATTAAAAAAATATGACTACAACGAAAAAAAACAATAAATTGGTTCAGTATATTGTTGATTCTTATGCGGAAATGAAAAAAGTTACTTGGCCGACCAAAGAACAAACCATTCAATTAACCGTAGCGGTAATTTTGATAAGTTTGTTTTTGGCCATATTTTTGGGGATTTTGGATTTTGTTTTTTCAACGGCGATTAAAAAAATAATTATAACATTTGCCAAATAATATAATCATAATTTTATGGCTAAACAAATATCACAAGGAAAACGTTGGTATGTAATTCATACTTATTCTGGATACGAGGAAAATGTGGCGCACAATTTAAGACAACGTATTGAATCTTTGGGAATGGAAGATAAAATTTTTAATATTTTGATCCCAACCGAGAAAAAAATTAAAATTAAAAACGGAAAAAGAAAAGTGGTAACGGAAAAAATTTTTCCGGGTTATGTTTTGGTTGAAATGATTGTTACCGATGAATCTTGGTATGTAGTCAGAAATACGCCAAATGTTACCGGTTTTATCGGCTCCGGAACAACTCCCGTGCCGGTTTCTCAACAAGAAATAGAGGCCTTGCAAAAAAGAATGGGAGTGGAAGAACCGAAATTTAAAATAGATTTTGCAGTTGATACTCCGGTAAAGATTATTGACGGACCTTTTAAAGGTTTTGAAGGCAAAGTTTTTGAAATAGATGAAAATAGGGGTAAGATAAAGGTCTTGGTTTCTATGTTTGGACGAGAAACTCCGGTAGAATTAGACTCATTACAGGTTAAGAAAATATAAAATTTTTAAACACGCTTCTAATCCTTGGGACTGTCGCCAAAATTTGCAGATTATTTTCAGGCGGGTTTTGGCGACAGTCTTAACAAAGGATTGTTTAAAAATTGAATTAAATTTAGATAAATAAAATAATATGGCTAAAAAAGTAAAAACAATTATTAAGTTGCAAATTCCGGCAGGGCAAGCAAATCCATCTCCTCCGGTTGGTCCGGCTTTGGGACAACATGGTTTAAATATTGCTGAATTTTGTCAAAAATTTAACGCCGCCACTCAAGATAGAGGCGGAGAAGTTGTTCCTTGCGAAATTTCGGTTTACGAAGACAGAACTTATGATTTTGTCCTAAAGGTTTCTCCGGCTTCGGAATTGATTAAAAAAGCGATTGGCCTTAAAAAAGGATCCGGAAAACCGTTAACTGAAAAAGTCGGAAAAATTACCAAAGCTCAATTAAAAGAAATCGCTGAAAAGAAAATGCCGGACTTAAACGCCAACGATATTGAAGCGGCAATGAAAATTATTGCCGGAACCGCTCGTCAAATGGGCGTAGAAGTAATTGATTAATTAATTTGTTTAAGTGGGAGATTGTATCGTTAATACCACAAAAATAAATTTATATTATTTGAAAAATTAACGATTGATTTTTTGAATAATTATAAATTTATCATTTTTATGAAAAGAAGTAAAAAGTACCAAGAAGCTTTAAAAAAGATTGAAAAGAATAAAGTTTATCCGATTGAAGAGGCCGTTAAGCTGGTAAAAGAAGTTTCTTTTGCCAAATTTGACGCTTCAATTGATCTGCATTTGCGTTTGGGAATTGATCCGAAAAAAGGCGATCAATTGGTTAGAGGAACCGTTATTTTACCGCACGGAATTGGCGGAGCAAAAAAGATTATCGCTTTTGTTGAAGATGAGGCGAAGGAAAAAGAGGCCAAAGAAGCCGGCGCGGATATAGTTGGGGGGAAAGAATTGGTTGATGAAATTAAAAAGACTAAAAAAGTGAATTTTGACATTGCCGTTGCTACCCCGACTATGATGAAAGTATTGGCTCCGATAGCTAAAATATTGGGTCCAAAAGGTTTGATGCCGTCACCTAAAAACGAAACCATCACCACTGATTTGAAAAAAACAATCGGTGAATTGAAAAAAGGAAAGATTTCTTTTAAAAATGATGATACGGCAAATTTGCATCAAACAATCGCCAAAGTTTCTTGGGATGACAAAAAAATAATTGAAAATTTTAAGGCTTTTTTAGAAACCGTTTTAAAAGCTAAACCGGCCGGAGCAAAAGGAACTTATTTAAAAGCCATTTATCTTTCTCCTTCAATGGGGCCGTCCGTGAAGACGGAATTTAATAAATAAATAATAAGTAATAATACGATTATTCGGTATAATGAAAATTTACTGAATAATTGGTGGACACTATTATGTTAACAAATAAACAAAAAGAAAAAATTATTAAAAAATTTCAAATTCATAAAGACGACACCGGGTCTTCGGAAGTGCAAATCGCTATTTTAACAAAAGAAATTGAAGAATTAGCCAAACATTTAAAGAAACATTATCATGATTTTTCTTCTCGTAGAGGTTTGTTGAAAAAAATTTCTCAAAGAAAAAAATTAATTAAATATCTTAAAAAAGAAAATCCGGAAAGTTTATTGAAATTGGCCAAAGCTTTGGGGTTAAAAGTGGCTAAACAATTGGAAGAGGAAAAGAAAAGGCAAAAAGAAATAGAAAAATTACAAGCGGAAAGCGAAGCCGAAGAAGCATTGGAATTAAACGAGAAATAAATAATTTAAAATAAACAAGAGGTGCGATTGTTTCGCGCCTCTTGAATTTAATAACATTCAACCGATAAATAAGAAAACTCTGAACTTATTTTTTGTTCATTAAGGAACTGTCGCCAAATTTCGATTTTGCCAATTTTCTCAAATTTCGCCTGCGACTTGTTGAAAAAATTTTATCAATACGCCATATTGATAAAATTTTTTCAACGGCGTCTCGGCTGAAATTTAAAAAAATTCATCAAAAACGGGGATTGGCGACAGTTCTGTTAAAAATAATGAATAAAAAATAAATTCGGAGAGTTGTTTATCGGTTGAAAAAAAGAAAAAATATGACAAATAATGTTTATTCAAAAGAAATTGAATGGGCCGGTCGTAAGTTAAAAATTCAAAAAGGTTTTTTGGCCAATCAGGCCACCAGCTCTTTAACCGTTCAGTACGGAGATACGGTTGTTTTGGCAACGGTTGTTCGTTCAAAGCAAAAAAGAGAGGATATTGATTATTTTCCTTTAATGGTTGATTATGAAGAAAAACTTTATGCCGTTGGAAAAATAAAAGGATCTCGTTTTATTAAAAGAGAAGGCCGTCCCACCGATGAAGCGATTTTAAACGCTCGTATGATTGATCGAGCCATCAGACCGC
The DNA here is from genome assembly GCA_027040785.1 of bacterium. GTDB lineage: Bacteria > Patescibacteriota > Patescibacteriia > JAACEG01 > JAACEG01 > JALULG01. Next base: position 2,056 of record JALULG010000206.1, on the reverse strand, counting down.
TTTTTAATGAAAAAGATCGAAATGAAATTCAAGTTGTTTTAAGTATATTATCTTCTGATCAGGAAAATGTTCCGGCGATAGTTTCTTTGGTGGCCGCCACTTTTGCTTTGTATCTTTCTCCTTTGGATTGGCAGGGTCCGATTAGTGGAGTTAGAATCGGAAGAGTTAACGGTGAATTGATTGTTAATCCGACTTACGAAGAAAGAGATGAGGGGGACTTGGATTTGATTGTGGCCGGTACTGATGAAAAAATCATTATGTTGGAAGCGGGAGCAAAAGAAGTGAATGAAGACGATATGTTTGAAGCGATGGAATTTGCCAAACAACAAATAGCTTCTGTTTTGAGGTTTATGGAAGAAGTTAAAAAGGAATTGCCTCAAAAAGAAAAAGTGCTTATTGAAGAACTTGAAGAAGAGAAAGACGAATCTTTAATTTTAATGGAAAAATTTTTAGCGGAAAATATTGAAAAATATTTATTTGATACAAGTTTGGAAACAAAAAATAAACGTAAACAGCAAGTGGAAAATTTAAAAGAGGCAACTGAAAATTTTTTGTTGGAAAATGGCATTGAAGCGGAAGATGTCAAAAAACTTTTAAAGAAAACAGATAAATACATTGATAAAGCGGTTACTGAAGGAATATTGGAAAGAGAACAACGGGTTGATGGGCGAAAATTAAACGAAATAAGAGAATTGTCTTCTTATGTTTCCATTTTACCGAGAACGCATGGTTCAGGTTTATTTAATAGAGGACAAACTCAAGTTTTGTCGGTTGTCACTTTGGGCGCCCCCGGAGAAGAACAACATTTGGACGGAATGGACGAAGAAGGGATAAAAAGATATATGCATCATTATAATTTTCCTCCTTTTTCCGTTGGTGAAACCGGTTTTATGAGAGGTCCAAGCCGGAGAGATATCGGGCATGGCGCTTTAGCGGAAAAAGCATTGTTGCCTGTTCTGCCGGACAAAGAAGAATTTCCTTATACCATCAGAGTTGTTAGTGAAGTTTTGTCTTCAAACGGTTCAAGTTCTATGGGGGCGGTTTGCGGTTCCAGTCTGTCTTTGATGGATGCCGGGGTACCCATTAAAAAAGCGGTTGCCGGTATTGCTATGGGTTTGGCTTCCAATAAAGATATGAGTAAATGGAAAGTTTTAACTGATTTACAAGATATGGAAGATGGTGACGGTGGAATGGATTTTAAAGTGGCCGGAACAAAAGATGGAATTACGGCCATTCAATTGGACACAAAAACTTTGGGTTTAAATTCAGAGATTGTTAAAGAAACTTTAAATAGAGCAAAAGAGGCCAGATTGCAAATTTTAGAAGTAATGAATAAAGTTATTAAAGAACCAAGAAAAGAATTGTCTCCGTATGCTCCAAGAGTAATTAGTTTCAAAATTAATCCGAATAAGATTAGAGATGTTATCGGTCCGGGCGGAAAAATGATAAATGAGATTATTTCCGAAACCGGCGTAACAATTGATATTGAAGATGATGGAACGGTTTTTATCGCTTCTGCCAGTCCGGAGGCATTGGATAAAGCGGTTAAATGGGTTAAAGAAATTACTCATGACGTAGTTGTTGGGGAAGTTTTTCAGGGAAAAGTGACGCGAATATTGAATTTTGGCGCTTTTGTGGAAATTTTACCAAATCAAGAAGGAATGGTTCATATTTCCGAGTTATCTTATAATCATACCAATAAGGTTGAGGACGTGGTAAAAGTGGGAGATATTATTCCGGTAAAAGTTATTGAAATAGATAAAATGGGCAGAATTAATTTATCGTTAAAAGCTACACAACCAAGACCTAAAAAAGAAAACAAAAACAATAATTTTCATAAATAATTATTTATGATTTCCTTTAAAGTTTTTTTAAAAACTTTAACAAAAAAATCCTTTTGGCTTTTTTTTGCCAAAGGTTTTTTTGTTTTTCTTTTTTTCTGCTTTTTTTGGTGGTCTTTGGGTGATGTTTTTTTTCAAGAAAAGAAAATTGTTATAAAAGATTTTAAGATTCAAGCCAAGTATAAGCAAAACGATAATTATAATTTTTTAAAAAT
>JALULG010000205.1 GCA_027040785.1 bacterium | reverse complement strand
TCTCGGTTTTGCTTATTTAAGCGTGGAAGCCAAAGATCTTTTTAATCCTCCTTTTTTAGACGTGGAAGAGCCGAAAAATAATTTGGTAATTCATCAAGATAATTTAAAAATAGTCGGGAAAAGCATTCCGGAAGCAAAGGTTTTTATCAATGGCAAAAATGTTTTAATGGATAGAAATGGCAATTTTGAACTTGAAATCGGTTTACGTCCCGGAATTAATATTATAAAAATTTCCGCTAACAAAAAATATGGTAAATCCAATGTAATTTATAAAAAAGTTTTAGTTAAATAATAATTTTTAATTAAATAAATATGTCAAAATCAAAAAAAGAAAAAAAGAGTGATGGAAAAAATAAAGCGGCTGAAGAAGCAATCGCTCAAATTAAACAACGTTTTGGGGAGGGGTCAATAATGAAACTGGGAGAAGCTAAAAAAATGGAAGTGGCGGCCGTGCCAACCGGTTGCCTTTCTTTGGATATTGCTTTAGGGGTTGGCGGAGTTCCTCGCGGAAGAATTATTGAAATTTACGGACCGGAAGCGTCGGGAAAAACCACTTTGGCCCAACATATTGTTGCCGAAGTTCAAAAACAGGGCGGAGTGGCCGCTTTTGTTGATGCAGAACATGCTTTGGATCCCGAATACGCCAAAAAAATAGGCGTTAATATTGATGAACTTTTGATTTCTCAACCGGATACCGGAGAACAAGCTTTGGAAATTACCGAAACTTTGGTAAGGTCTAATGCTGTTGATGTGGTGGTGGTTGATTCGGTGGCGGCGTTGGTTCCAAAAGCGGAAATTGAAGGAGAAATGGGCGATCGGCAAGTAGGCACTCAAGCCAGATTGATGAGTCAAGCGTTGAGAAAATTAACAGCCATAATAAATAAAACAAATACGGTTTTGATTTTTATTAATCAAATTCGTTTAAAAATCGGCGTATTTTTTGGAAACCCGGAAACCACAACCGGCGGAATGGCTTTGAAATTTTATTCTTCTTTAAGGATAGAAGTTCGTCGTAGCGCTCAAATAAAAAAAGGTGATCAAATTATCGGTAATCAAGTTAAAGTTAAAATTGTAAAAAACAAAGTGGCGCCCCCTTTTAAAACAGCCACTTTTGAGATTATGTATAATGAGGGTATTTCAATAGCCGGTGATACTTTGGATACCGGTATAGAATATGGAATAATCAACAAATCTGGAAATTCTTATTCTTATGGGGGTGAAAAGCTGGGTGTCGGCAGAGAAAACGCCAAGAAATTTTTAAGAGAGCATCCGAAAATGATTGATGAAATAAAGAGAAAAGTTTGGACGGAAGTTAGAAAGAAGGAAGAAGAGGAATCAAAATAAATTGATTTTTTCTAAAATGAAAATTACCAAAAGACAAAACAATTTTGAAAAAGTTCCGGGTTCTAAAATTTTACCGGGCGGTTGTTCGTGTTGCTGTTGCTGTTGCTGTTGCTGTTTGCACGGTGTTGCGATAGGTAGCGCCGGAGCTATCAAGGGTTGGTTGTTTGGAGAAAAAACAAGTCAAAAAATCGCTTTTGCTTTGGCGATGTTTGTTTTTTTCGGAGCGATTGGACTTAGTCTTGATTATTTATGGCTCGGACCTTTATTAGGTATAGGTATAGGTTATTGGACTCTTGATTTTGATTGGTCAACGATAATAAGTTTATATATATTGTCGGCTGTTTTTTCTTTTATAATTTTTAATAAATATATTTTAAAAAACAAAAGAACGAAAAATGATTTAACGGATAAAGAAAAAATCAGGAAAATATACCATAAACACAGATTTATTTTTCAAATGGAGCTTTTTGTTGTTTTTCTTTTTTTTTTTTTTTTTATAAATTTCTTTCGGAGTGTTATTGTTTATTTTTCTTTTTTTTTTTATCTTAATTTTATATTGTTATCCCTAATTGCTTTTGTATT
>JALULG010000204.1 GCA_027040785.1 bacterium | reverse complement strand
GATAAAGAAATTATTGTTTTTTTAATTTCAAATAATTTTTTCATAAAATTAAACTTAATTTTTATTTTATTATACCTCACTATTTACAAAAAATGAAATTTTGCGTAAGATTAAAATACTATGATTTTAACCAAAAACAAAAAAGCTTTGTTTAATTACGAAATTTTGGAAAAATTGGAAGCCGGCATCGCCTTGAATGGTCCGGAAGTTAAATCGGCAAAGCTGAAACATATCAATTTAAAAGGAAGTTTTGTTAACATTGTTAAGAACGAGGCTTTTTTGAATGGCGCATATATCGCTCCCTACAAACCGGCTCAAAAACATTTTAAAAAATACAATCCGGAACGAAAAAGAAAACTGCTTTTACACAAAACGGAAATAATGCGTTTATTGGGAAAAATACAGAGCGAACACTTGACAATTATCCCAATTTCGGTGTATACTAAGAACAATCTCATAAAAGTTGAAATAGCTTTGGCGCGAGGGAAAAAGAAATATGAGAAACGAGAGTTAATCAAGAAAAGAGATATCAACAAAAAAATCAGAGAAAAAATGAAAAAATATCTTCATTAAGATTTTTAAGTTTTTTTGTGTTTATTTAAAATCTGTTAACCCAATCGGGGATGTATAGATTTCGATAAAAAGGTTCTTTTAAAAATGGCAAACCGAGTTTGTTGAATACTCGTCAAAATTCAACAAAACATAAGTGCAAAATCATTTGCTTACAAAGTTAGAAACGCTTTTGCGAAAGCATTTGCAACTCCTAACTTTGCTCCGGTAGTTGCTTAATATTCTACCGGCATCGGACTTTTCGGTTCTTGCCTGAAAAAATTCCGGTGTTATATTTGCAAGATCGGTAATATATTTTCTCTAAATATATTACTTAAATATCAAGAGGAAAAATTACGCTGTAGTTTGTTTGTTTCTAAGGCGTAATTTATTAATGGGGCTGTCATCAAACCCCGGCTTTCGCCAATTTTCCCAAATTTCGCCTACAACTTCTTGAAAAAATCTTATCAATACACCAATTGATGCGATTTTTTCAATGGCGTCTCGGCTAAAATTTAAAAAAATTCATCAGAAACGGGGCTTGGCGACAGCCCCATAAAACAAACTAAGTTTGTAGATCATTTTTAAAAAACTTTTTAGACAGGGGTGCGAATCCCCTCATCTCCACATTTTTTATATTCATAATAAAATAATGCGTTATTCCAGAAAAAAAACAAAACGACACCAAAAAACAGAGCTTAAATATAGAGTTAATGAGCAAATAACCGCTCCCGAAGTGAAATTAATCGATGAAACGGGTAATTTTTTAGGAGTGGTAGCGACTGAAAAAGCATTGGAACAAGCCAGAGAAAAAGAATTGTCATTAGTTGAAGTTTCGCCGAAGGATACTCCGCCGGTAGCCAAAATCATTGATTATGGTAAACTGCAATACCAAAAACAAAAACAAGAAAGAAAGCAAAAATTATTACAAAAAAAATCTGAAACCAAAATAATAAAATTAAGCGTTAGAATAGGTAAACATGATATTGAATTTAGATTAAATAAAACGAAAAAATTTTTAGAAGATAAAAACAAAGTAAAAATAGAATTAAATTTAAAAGGAAGAGAAAAACAACATAAAGACGTGGCTCGAAAAATAATTGAAGATTTTATAGAAAAAATTAAAGAAGATGAAAATTTAAATATTATCATTGAACAACCGATAAAATATAAAGGAAACGGATTTTCGGCCTTTCTAATAAACAATAAATAAATATATGAAATTAAAAACTCACAAATCAACAGCCAAAAGGTTTAAATTAACCAAAACCGGAAAAGTTAAAAAAAGAACCGCCGGTCAAGACCATTTTAATTCGAAAGAAAATGGTAAAACAACCAGAAACAAAAGAAGAGATAAAAAAATTGTTAATAAAAAAAT
>JALULG010000203.1 GCA_027040785.1 bacterium | reverse complement strand
GAGTTATTTTATTAAAAATTAAAAATGATGATAAAATGATTTTTTCTCCATTAAAAATAAAAAGAGAAAAAGAAGATAAAAATTTAGATGAAGTGGTTGGTATTGATATTTTTAAAAAATTATATAATGGCAAAATTATAAATTTAAACAATTCAGATTTTTTAGAGAGGTCAAGCGAAAAAATTTACAGAAGAGTTTCGGTGGATGTCAAATCTTTGCCCGGAACACCGTTTTTTAATTCTTACGGAGAGGTGGTTGGAATAACAAGCTATTCGGATGATAATTATTCAAAATTAATTCCCGGCAAATATTTTTTTAATAAGATAAACAATGCTTTTCAAAATAAGAGTTTTGAAAGAATTTATTTTGGTGTAAATTATTTGGATTTATCTTTGATAAAAGAAGATTTTTCAAATAATAAAAATATTTATCAAAGAGGGGCTTTGATATACGATAAAAATCCTTTTAAAGCGGTTATTAAAGGTAGTCCGGCGGATTTGGCGGGTTTAAAAAACGGGGATATAATTTTAGCGATTGAAGACGAAGAATTGAATGTAAATAAAACTTTAAGCGAAATAATTCAAGAGTATCGCCCTGATGTTGAGGTGGAAGTTTTGATTTTAAGAAAAAATAAAAAATTAAAAATAAAAGTTAATTTAAAAAAAATAAATTAAAATTATGACTAAAATCGCCATTAACGGTTTTGGCCGAATTGGTCGGGCTGTTTTTAAAATTATTTTGGAAAAATATCCTGATTTGGATATTGTTGCCATAAATGATTTATCGGAAAATAAATCTTTGGCTTATCTTTTAAAATATGATACGGTTTACGGCCGTTATCTTAAAAATGTTTCCGCCAATAAAAAGGGCCTTAAAGTGGAAAAGAAATTTATTCCGATTTTTTCCGAAAGAGACCCGGAAAATTTGCCCTGGGCAAAAATGGAGGTTGATATTGTTTTGGAATGTACGGGGGTTTTTAGAAATAAAGAAGGAGCGGAAAAACATTTAAAAGCCGGCGCTAAAAAAGTGATTATTTCAGCTCCCGGAAAAGGAGATGGCATACCTGTTTATGTTTATGGGGTAAATCATAAAAAAATTAAAAAAAGCGATAAAATTATTTCCAACGCTTCCTGTACAACAAATTGTATTGCCCCTATTAGCAAAATAATTGAAGATAATTTTGGAATAAAAAAAGTAATGATGACCACTGTCCATGCTTATACTGCCGGTCAAAATTTAATTGATGGTCCCAAGAAGGATTATCGTCGAGGTCGGGCGGGAGCGGAAAATATTGTTCCTACAACTACCGGCGCCGCTTTGGCAACCACTAAAACTATTCCGGAATTGGAAGGTAAATTTACCGGAATATCGATTAGAGTTCCGGTGCCGGTTGCATCAGTGGTTGATTTTGTTTTTTTATTGAAAAAGAAAACAAAAGTTGAAGATGTTAACAATGTTTTTAAAAAGGCCAAAAGATCGGTTACTTATAAAGATATTTTAGATGCTAGCGATGAGCAGTTGGTTTCTTCTGATTTTATCGGCTCACCTTTTTCTACGACAATTGATCTTTCTTTTACCAAAATAGTTGATGGCGATTTGTTAAAAGTGGTTGCTTGGTATGATAATGAATGGGGATATTCAAACAGATTGGCGGATATGGCTAAATTTTTTAGTAAAAAATAATATGTTTGGTTCTAAGCATAAAAAAGCTCAAAAAATAGTTTGGTGGATAATGGTTATTGTGATGACGATTAGTTTAATAATTTGGACCTTGGGTCCTATTTTCTGGTATTAATTATGAAAAAAGCAATAATTTTTGATTTTGACGGAGTGATAGTGGATACTTTTGAAACAACTTTTAAATTGATAAAAGAATTTTGCCCCAAAATGTCAAAGAGGGATTATCGGAATTTGTTTAATGATAATT
>JALULG010000202.1 GCA_027040785.1 bacterium | reverse complement strand
CGAACACAAGTTAATGGCTTGGATTTACATATTTTTACTGCTGGGAGGAGTCGTGACGGCTTTTTATGTAAAAACCGGACAGACGCCAGGACTAAAGGCATACGACCTTATGATAATAGACAACCAAAGCGGAGAAAAACCGAATGTGATATCGGCTGTTTTGAGATTTTTATTTTTTAATTTTGTTCTAATATCTTTTTTCGGACTATTTGTTACTATTTTTAGAAAAGACAAAAGATCGCTCCATGATCTACTTAGCGGAACATCAGTTATAAAAACCTCTTCATGAGATGGCGTTTTTTTAACATCTCGGCTTTTTTCTTTTTCTATTTTTCATTAATCGGTGTTTATGTTATATTTTTACCTAAAATTCTGCAAAACATCGGTTACACCCCTCTTCAAATCGGTATAATTTTCTCTATTTCCCCTCTTATGAGATTTATCACGCCGTTTTTCTTTTTAAAGCGTTTTAAACTAACAAAAGAGCTTTTCCATATAGCTCTGTTTTTTATGCTAGTTACAATAGGTCTTTTTTATCTAAGTCTTGAAGATTTCTATCTTTTTGCTTTTTCAAACATCGTTTATGGCATCTCTACGGGGCTTGTATTGCCATATATCGAGATTTACGCCCTTAAGTATCTAAAAAAGGATAACTACGGAAAATCGAGGCTTTTTGGCTCTCTTGGCTTCATAATAGTGGCGCTTGTGCTTCCCAGACTGCTTAAAGATCCATATATCGGAATACACTTTGCGGCTTTTACGATAGTTTGCAGCGTAATTTTCGGATACATCATATCGACAAGCGACATCTCTTTTTCAAGCAACGATAAGAAAGAGGAAAAGAAATTTGATTTTTACAAAAATCTTCCTTTGTGGATTTCAATCTTTTTGATGCAGGTAAGTTTTGGGGCGTTTTATAGTTTTTTTACCGTCTATGAAAGTGAACACGGACTTGATCTTACTACTGTCAGTTATCTTTGGACATTTGGAGTCGTATGCGAAATTTTGCTTTTTTATTTTCAGGCGTATTTTTTAAAATATGATCTTTTAAAAATTATCAAAATTACCGTTTTCATAACGACAATTCGATGGCTATTTCTTTTTATTTACCCAGACAATCTACCTATACTATATCTTACTCAAAGCCTTCATGCTTTTAGTTTCGCGCTTTATCATTCCGCTACGATAAGTTTTTTGTATATCATTTACGAAAACAAAAAACTATCATCTCAATTTTATTATGGGATAGGCTTTGGACTCGGGGGATTTTTCGGCTCTTTGGTCGCAGGTTATTTTTATGGCAAATATCTCTTTTTCAGCTCAACGATTATAGCGCTTTTAGCGCTTTTGGCTCTCAATGCGCAATCTAATAGAACTTTATTTAAGCATAGGTATGATTAATCTTATCTTGTTTTCGGCAGATAGAAAATCTATATAATTGTCTTCACATAACTTTTCGATATCTACATCATGACTTCTATCTCTTTTTTTTGACCTTATTTCAAGTTTTACAAGCTGCGTTCTCTCATTTTTGACATAGACAAACTCGCCCACTCTCATCTTTAGCGCGATATACAATCCCTGCGTCGTATCAAAAGTATCAAAACATTTTCTTAGTATCTTAAAAAAATCATTCTGAGAAATTTTAAATTCTGGTATATCCATATCCGTTATAAGTTTGATTTTGTAATCTTTTTTAATTGTCAAAAGCGAAATAAAAGTCTCAAGCAACATATTTATATCGGTCGTTACATATTTGCTCAATTCTTTAGCGCTCATGAGTCTATTTTTTACTCTTTGATAGAGCCTGATTCCTATATACTCCTCATCTTGATAACCTACCGTAACGCCATAGTATGAAAGATCGTCAAATTTAAGATCTATATAGGTCATCTTTGAACCGTACTCTTTGGGCGCATATGTCATACAGAGGTTATATATATCG
>JALULG010000201.1 GCA_027040785.1 bacterium | reverse complement strand
ATTATAAACTGATTGGGGAAAAAATATGAAATTTTTTGTAGAAAACAAAAATGCCTATAATTTAAAAACTTTTATGCGGAAAATCGGTTATGTTCCTTTTCATAATAGTTTTACCAGGAGATTGGGGAGCGGTTTTTATCCCAGATTTCATATTTATGCGGAAGAGCTTGATGATAAAATTTTAATTAAATTGCATTTGGATCAAAAAAAAGCAAGCTACCGCAATGCGGTAGCTCATAGCGCCGATTATGAGGATACTCAATCTTTGGAAGAGGAAAAAAACAGAATTCTTTCTTTGCTTTAATTTTTTTCTTCTTCAAATTTTCCCAAAGTAGTTTTAATAATCAAAATTTTATTGCCTCGTTGAACTTTAAAACCTATCTTTTGTCCCGGTTCGTAAAAATTTATTATTTCCGACAAAGGTAAATCCTCGGTCACTTTAATGGCATTTACTTCAAAAATTATATCTCCGTCTCTAAGTCCTGATTTTTCAGCCGGAGAATTTTTTAAAATACTCGGTTTGCCATCTCCGGAATGTATCCAAGCGCCGTTTTTTCGCGGTAAACCGAGAAACTTGGCTATCATGGGATCTATCATAATAAATCTGACGCCCAATTTCGGTCTGATAATTTTCCCATATTTTTTATAACTGTAAATACTTTTTTTTAATTCATTGCTTGGAATGGCAAAACCAAGATCTTCGCCGGCATCAATGGCGGTATTAAGACCGATTAAATTTCCGTTTAAATCAATCAAAGGACCACCGGAATTTCCATGGTTGATAGCCGCATCTGTTTGAATCATATTATTTAAGACAATTGGTTCGTTGTTTAATCCTTTAACAGCCAAATCTCTGTGTAAGCCGGAAATAATTCCTTTGGAAACGGAGTTGATATATTTTCCCAAAGGATAACCGATTGCCAAAACTGTTTCGCCGACTTTTAATTTTCGCGAATCGGCAAAATGAATCGGTTTAAGTTTTATGTTTTTAGGCGGAGAAATTTTAATTAAAGCAATGTCTCTGATCGGATCTTTGGCAAGTATTTCCGCATCGTAAATTTCCTTATTGTTTAAAATTACCGAATATTTTTCTTTTAATGTTATGACGTGTTTATTGGTTAGAATTAGGCCGTTTTCGTCAATTATCACTCCGCTACCACTGGTGATTTTTTCTCTCCCGGAATTTATTTTGGTTTTGCCGGTTTCTTTGTTTCTGATAATCGTTGTTAACTCTTTGCTGGAAATTACGCTAACGACCGATTCTTGAGCGGTATCAATAGCATTTAACGTTTCATTTTGTTCTTGGAATAAAAGCTGCGCCCAAGAAAATCGGGAATTGTTTTTATTTTGAATTATAAAATAAGATGATATAATTAAAATTGTTATAAAAAATATAAAAAGTTTTTTTCTCATAATATTAAAATTAAATTTATTAATTGATATTTTAATTATAAAACAATTTTTTAAAATAACAAATTATGACAGAAAAGAAAAAAGTTTTGGTCGCTTTGTCGGGAGGAGTTGATTCTTCCGTAACAGCGATGTTGTTAAAAAAACAAGGTTATGAAGTCGGTGGAATATTTATGGATTTGGGGCAAGTCGCTTTTAAGGAAAGTAAAGACGCAGCCAAAAAATTAGCAAAATTTTTAAAAATACCTTTTTTTACGGTTAATTTTAAAAATCAATTTAACAAAGAAGTAATTAAATATTTTTTGGAAGAATATTCAAAAGGAAAAACTCCCAATCCTTGCGTTGTTTGCAATAAAAAAATAAAATTAAATATATAGTTAAAAGAAACATTGAAATTAAAATATGATTATTTGGCGACCGGACATTATATCAAGATAAAGAAAAAGGATAAAAGATATAAGCTTTGTATCGCTAAAGATATTAAAAAAGATCAAAGTTATTTTTTATACAATTTAAAACAATCGCAATTAAAACATTTAATGTTTCCTTTGGGAAATTATTTAAGGAACGAGGTGGAAGAGATGGCGAAAAAAAACAAATTACCAACTCTTAAAAAAGCAAGTCAAGATATTTGTTTTTTGGGCGGTTTGGATCATAATCTTTTTTTAAAAAAACATTTAAAAATGAAAAAAGGAGATATTATCACTCTTGATGGAAAAAAAGTCGGAGAACATGAGGGCTTGCCTCTTTATACTATCGGGCAAAGAAGATATATTAAAATTGGAGGCATAGGACCGTTTTATGCCGTTAAAATGGATTATAAAAAAAATATTTTATATGTAACCAATAAATTTGATGATAAGATTTTATACGGAAAAAAATTGTTTATTAAAAATATAAATTGGATTTCCGATAAGAAACCTTTGTTTCCATTTTCTTGTCGCGCCAGAATCAGATACGGTCACCCTTTGGAAAAATGTCTGATTTATTTACAAAGCAAGCGTTATGTGGTAAAATTCCAAAAAAGCCAAAGAGCAATTACACCCGGACAATCCATTGTTTTTTATAAAAGAAAAGAATTGCTTGGTGGCGCAATAATTATTTAATATGGATTTTGAAACTTTTTACAATCAGCATTCTTTATTGCTTTGGTTAACGGTTTTATGGGTTTTGCCATGGAAGGGGGTAGCTCTTTGGAAAGCGAGTAAAAAAAATCATTTAAAATGGTTTATTGCTCTTCTTATTTTAAACACTTTTGCCGGTTTGGAAATACTGTATATTTTTATTTTTAGCGAAATGAAAAATAAAAAAGGGGATAAAGATTAATCCCTTTGCTGTCTACGTTTCAGCATCTCGTTTTCTTTCTGCCATACTGAACCTCTTCTGTGCCATGCTGAACATTTCAGTATCTTTTCTCTCCTTGTCATGCTGAATCTTGTGTTGAATTCATTCGGTATTATTTCAGTATCTCCTCTTCCCATGTCATGCTGAATCTTGTGTTGAATTCATTCGGTATTATTTCAGTATCTCCTCTTCCCATGTCATGCTGAATTTATTTCAGTATTTCATGGGAAAGAGTAAAATCTAAAAACCATGAGATCCTGAAATGTTCAGGATAACAATAGGATCTTATTCCAACTTCTGTCGCACTGAACGTTTTAGCGTTTTAACGAAATATCACTTTTAAAAAAAACATTAATATCCTTGACATATTTTTAAAAATAATATAAACTAAATTTTAGATGTAATGCCTTTTAAAAAAGACAGGTATTTTTATTTTTTTTGTCAATAAATTACATCTAAAATTTTTTGTAATTTTCGTTTCTTTTTAAAATAGGAACGAGAAGATTATAAAAAATTTATGGGAAAAAACAAAAAAAACGTTCCTGACAGTAAAAATTTTATTGAAATGAAAGGAACGGTTGTAGAATTGTTGCCGGCGGCAACTTTTAAAGTGGAATTGGAAAACGGACATACTGTTTTGGCTCATTTGTCTGGAAAAATGAGAATGTTCAAGATCAGATTGCTTCCCGGAGATAAGGTCAAAGTGGAAATGACACCTTATGATCTTACCAAAGGAAGAATTACTTATAGATTTTAATCAATAATATAAAAATATGAAAGTTAGAACATCGGTAAAAAAAATGTGCCGTGATTGTCGTTCGGTAAGGCGTAAAAAAAGAGTTTATATAATTTGTAAGAATCCTAAACATAAACAACGACAAGGGTAATTTATTATTAAATTAATTATTTTATTATGGCTAGAATAGCAGGTGTTAATTTACCGAAAAATAAAAGAATAGAAATAGCTCTTACCTATATTTATGGAATCGGCAGAGCTACTTCAAATAAAATTTTAAAAGAGGCCGGAGTTAACCCCGACACTAGAACTTATGATTTAAAAGATGATGAAATTAATAAATTAAGAGAAATAGTTGAAAAAAACTATGTTGTTGAAGGGGATTTGAGAAGAGATATATCTTTTAATATTAAAAGATATAAAGAAATTAAATGTTATCGCGGTTTAAGACATATTAAAGGGTTACCCGTCAGAGGACAAAGAACCAAAACCAATAATAGAACAGTTAGAGGTAATAAAAAGCGAACCGTTGCCAATAAAAAACAAGTAGCTCAAAAAACATAAAAACATAAATAAATATATATAAATTTTGATAATATGGCCCAACAAACCAAAACTAAAAAAAAGAAAAAGATTATTAAGGCGGTAACTACCGGTAGAGCTTTTATTAAAGCCAGTTATAATAATACTATTGTTACTTTAACGGATCAAAATGGAAATGTTTTGGCGTGGTCAAGCGCCGGAATAAACGGTTTTAAAGGACCTAAAAAAGCCACTCCTTATGCCGCCGGTGTTATTGTTAAAGATGCGGCTGAAAAAGTTAAAGTTTACGGATTAAAAAATGTTCAAGTGATTGTTAAAGGAGTTGGTCCGGGAAGAGATTCGGCTATCAGAGCTTTAAACGCAAACGGATTAAATGTTGTTTCAATAAAAGATATGACTCCGATTCCTCATAACGGATGTCGTCCAAGAAAACCAAGAAGAGTATAATTAAAATAATTTTTAAAATATGATTAAAGAGCCACAATGTAAAATTTGCCGAGGGGTAGGCAAGAAATTAATGTTAAAAGGCGAAAGATGTTTATCTTCCAAATGCGCTATTGTTAAAAGGAATTATCCGGCCGGATTGCATGGACAAAAAAATACCCGGAAAAAATTAACCGAATATGGAAAACAATTAAGAGAAAAACAAAAAGCAAAGAGGGTTTATGGAGTTTATGAAAAAGTTTTTAAAAAATACTATCAAAAAGCGGTTAATTCAAGAGGAGATATTGGTCAAAATTTAGTTAAAATTTTAGAATCAAGATTAGATAATGTAATTTATCGTGTTGGGATTGCCAAATCTCGTCGTCAAGCAAAGCAATTGGTTGGTCACGGTCATTTTTTTGTCAACGAAAGAAAAACGGACATTCCTTCTTTCAGGGTTAAAATTGGAGATATTATCAAAATAAAACCATCAAAAATGGATAAGAGTTTTTTTAAAAATTTAAAAGAAGAATTTAAAAACAAGAAAGATTTGGAAATTCCGGGATGGTTACATTTTGATAAGTCAAAAATGGAAATTAAAGTTTTATCAGATTATGATGCTGAAGGAAAGGAGCAAATTTTTGATACCAAAATGATTATTGAATTTTATTCACGTTAATGTTAATATTTATTTTAAATTTATTTTAATATAAAAACCTCTATGAACATTAGTCTTCCTCAACAAATCAAATTTAACAAAATTAGTGAAAATCGTAAGGAAGCAATTATCGGTCCTTGTCATCCCGGTTATGGTATTACGCTTGGAAACGCTTTTAAAAGAGTAATCCTTTCTTCTTTGGAAGGAGGAGCGCCTTTTGCCGTTAAAATAAAAGGTGTTCAACATGAATTTTCAACAATTCCGAACGTTTTAGAAGATGTGGTTGAGATAATTTTGAACTTGAAACAATTAAGATTAAAAATTTTTACCGAAGAAGAGGTGAAGATTTCTTTGGATGTTAAAGGTGAAAAAGAGGTAAAAGCCAAAGATATCAAAACAAGTAGTGATGTGGAAATAGTTAATCCGGATTTGCATATCGCTACCTTAACGGATAAAAAAGCAGAATTAAAAATGGATATTTTTGTTAAAAAAGGACGTGGTTATTGGCCGATTGAGGATCGTGATGAAAAGGAAAAAGAAATCGGTGTTATCGCTTTGGACGCTTTTTTTAGTCCGATAAAAAAAGTTGGTTTAAAAACGGAAAACGTACGTGTAAAACAAATGACCACTTATGAAAATATTACTTTGGATATTGAAACCGATGGAAGTATTACTCCGGAAGAAGCCCTTAAACAAGCAAGTGATATTTTAGTTGAGCAATTTACTTTCGTTTCTGAAAATGTTTTTAAAAAAGAAAAAAAAGATAAAGAAGAAAAAGTTGAAGAAAAAGAAGAAAAAACGAAAGAAACTAAAAAAGCTAAAAAATAATTTAAAATAAATTAACCAGATTTTATGAGACATAGAAACAAGACAAAAATTTTAGACAGAAAAAAAGGGCCCAGAGAATTAATGTTAAGAAATTTGGCATCCAGTATTTTGATATATAAAAAAGTTAAAACAACCGAGGCAAAAGCAAAGGTGGTCAGAACTTTGGTTGAAAAAATGGTTACCATTGCCAAAAAAGACGATTTAATTGCTCGTCGTAATTTACTAAAGGTCTTACTTCAAAAAAAAGCCATTGAAGAAGCTTTTAAATTGGGTAAAAAATATAAAGATCTTAACGGTGGTTATACTAGAATTATTCCTTTGGGTAGAAGACAGGGCGATGGCGCAAAGATGGTTCAAATTGAATTTGTTTAATATTTTAAAGATAATTTGATTATTATGAATAGAGAAAAACATACAATTGACGCTACAAACCAATCAATTGGAAGATTGGCAACTAATATAGTTAATTTATTGCGTGGTAAAAACAGACCCGATTTTGAATATCATAAAGATTTGGGGAGTATCGTTGAAGTGGAAAATATTAAAAAAGTTAAATTTACCGGAAAAAAAATTGATCAAAAAAAATATTATAGTTATTCCGGTTATCCGGGTGGTCTAAAAGAAAAAAAGATGAGAGAGCTTTTTGAAAAGAACCCCGGTGAAGTTTTAAGAAAAGCGGTTTATAATATGTTTCCAAAGAATAAATTAAGAAAAGAAATGATTAAAAGATTAATTATAAAATAAAAAGATGTTTTATGCCAGACAAAAAAACCAATA
>JALULG010000200.1 GCA_027040785.1 bacterium | reverse complement strand
ATTAAAGATCAAAACGATTTATTCATCTTGGGTAGAAAAACGGAAGATGTTGATAATCTTAAACGATGGCTGCAACAGAGACCGATACGCTCGAAACAGAAAATTGTTAAAATTGAAGAAATGGATAGATTGAGTTTCCAAGCTCAGATTGTTCTTAAAGATGGACTTATGGAAAAATTTCAAAGTACTACATCATTTTTAGCAACAACTAACACTCCAGAAAAGATTGACCCGGCATTGATAACACGGTTTAATACTAGAATAAATTTTGGTGAATTACCTCCGGATGGTATTAAAGAAAGATTAATATATATTCTTGAGCAAGAAAAAATCAAATGGGATCAAGAACCTTTAGATAAATTCGTACAAGATTATTATCAAAGAGGCCTTCGAGATTTAATTAATAATCTTGAGCTAGCGTGTACTTCCGGAATATTTAATCCAGAGGTACTAAGCTCCTTCGTTGGCATATCTGGTAATGAAGAACTAGTTTCACAATACCTAGTATATCTAGTACAATATAGTGATTCATTACCTACCGATAAACTTAAAGAAATTATTAAAAATCCTAGATCAGATGAAACCTTTTATAAATATTACAGTTATATGCAACATGTATTTAAAAATGAGTTAAGACTGAATTATCATGCTGTCTTCAAATCTGTATTCGATTCTGATATTGATTTATCAAATAAAATGATAGTTGAAGATTACTGGCAGGATTTAGAACTCAAAAGATTTAAACATACGCATACTTTAGCGATGTTATATAAGATGCTAATTAATATCATAGAACAGAAGGGTGAAGCACTTTAGAATTACTCCGAAGAGTATATAAATATTAATAACAGAAGGTATATAAGGCAGGAATGTCTTACATACTGGAAGCGTCATCGCTGCTGGAAGGTAGTGGCACGTCAGGTATCGGGTGTAGTAACGCCCTAGCACCGCTAAGGGGTAAAAGCTTTAGCACCGGTAGGATCCGTGAGGCATTCCGATACTATGACCTGTCACTGGCCGGAGAGGGTAGGTGTCGCAAATTATTGCGGCGTTTATTTTTTATTTAATTTAAAAAAGGATTAATAATGTTAAAATTTCGAGGATTCCCTTATTTAGCAATAGGTGGAGGGAGTTCCTTTACATCAAGAAGATATGAAATTGAAAAAACTTGGTATCCGTTTATAAGATTTGATGTTAGTTTTCAATGGAAGTTGCCTTTTATTATAAAATCATATATAATAAACCCAAGAAGAAGATATAGAGATAGTTTTCTTAAGAGGATAAAAGAACATCCTGCATTAAATCTATCTTTGCATTACTTCGACGATAGAGGCCAAGATACAGGTATAGAAGAATTTCATATAGGAGATGAGTGCCCACAAGGAGCAATATTGGTTGTTAGTGATAATAATAATAACTATATAGGTGTACCTCAGGATGCAGAGCATCTTTTAGATTACGAGGATTTAACACCACATGATGGTAAAACAGGAGTAATATGTTGTGGGTATGATCCCAAAACAGAAAAATATTGCGGGTGGTCACATAGAGCCAAAGCTTGCTTTGGTATAGGTGATAAATTATTTATAGAAGATTTTGGTGATGCCCGCACCCCTTTTATAGAACATGGACCAGATACAATTAAAACTAAAGAAGAAGCAAAGCAAGCAGCTTTGAACTTCGCAAATTATGTAGCATAAAGGAAAATTATGGCAGTAAATTCATCGGTAACAGTATCCCAATTAATGGGAGTTCCTGACCAATCAATAAAAATTATTAAGACTATTAACCAACCGTTCATTAAGCAGTTTGTGGTTATCTCAAAGAAATCAACGACAGCTATTAAACCAAATCTTTATACGGTAAAAATTGAAGCGAGTACACCGGAACTTACCCCATCATCAAAGATAAAGGTATATTGCGATTGTCTAGATTTTAGATATAGACAAGCTTATTGTTTTCATCAAAAAGGAGCTCTA
>JALULG010000199.1:5485-6777 GCA_027040785.1 bacterium | reverse complement strand
ATTAATAAACAATCCTTATTTTTTGTTTATTCAGGAAATTGAACTTGCGGTTGAAATTATAGAGGGAACAATTTGGAACCGACCGGAAGGATTGAATATCAACAAATATTTATTCAATAAATATTTCCACAAGCGCCTGTCAATATGCCTGTATTGTAAATAAAAAAAACTTATTTCTAAATCCCAATACTTTGAAAAAATTTGATGATATCGTTTTTGCTTCAATTTTAGTTCATGAAGCCGATCACGTGGAATACCATAAAAGCGATAATTTAAGAAAACAAGCTCTTTATATTCATTGCCAACCTTTGCTTAATCCGAATATTTCAATAAATTCCGATTTACCGGATCTTGAACATAGATTTTCCGTTAAAGAAGTTTGCGCTGAAATAGAAGAAAACGCTTTTCTAAAAAAAGCGGGTTATTCAAGGTTTAGTTTCAAAAACGGCTTAATTTATGAATTATTCATAATTATAAGTCAAACTTTTAAAAATATCTTTTATATTATAAAATACTCTTTTTAAAATAGTCCTATTCTCCCCTTTTTCTGTTGACTATATTTTGCTTTTATGCTATATTTATAATTGTTAGATAATTTATCTAACCGTATGATTAGTATTATGTAGAAATAAAGTCGAGTTTCTACTTACTATTCATTTTATAAACTTTATTTCTACATTATGCAAGGAACAATCAAAAAATTAACCGATAAAAATTTCGGTTTTATCACTCCTGAAGATGGCGGTAAAGATGTTTTTTTTCATGCCAGCGAATTGGAAGGAGTTGATTTCAGTGAATTAGCTGAAGGTGATGCTGTCACTTTTGATGTAAAAGACACCCCAAAAGGAACAGCCGCATTTCAAGTAAAAAAAGTCTAACTTTATATATCTTGAAGAATTTAAAAAAACCGTCCAAAGGACGGTTTTTTATTTGAAAAATTTTTTAATATTTGCTTTAAAATATTTTTCCCTTTTTTTCATTTTATACTGATCAAAATCTTTGCTCATATTGGAAAAATGAACTTCTTTAAAAATATCCGCCATTTTATCTTGCAAACCATGCTCCAAAACAATACCATCAAGAACATAAAAAATATCAGCCAATTCTTTGGCAATTTCTTCAATCTCCCCTTTTTCAACCGCCCTTTTATATTCTTTTATTTCTTCCAATAAAAAATTATAACGAAAAGCAAATCTGTCTTTGGAAATGTTTTTTGGTTTTTTGGCAACAGGAACTTTAAATTTTTTATGAAAATCTTTAACTAATTTTAATTCTTTTTTCATATAATTTAA
>JALULG010000199.1:0-5475 GCA_027040785.1 bacterium | reverse complement strand
TATTTTTTTAAAAAAGATATTCTTTTAAAAACGAACATTCAGGAGGAAAAAATGAAATTTGTTGTTACGATAAAAATGAATTGTCCGCAATGCGGACGAGAAAAAAGCATTGAAACTAACATTTTTGCACCAAATTTCCCGATAATAATGAACAAAATTCTTTTTATCTGTTCATTGTGCGGATTAAAATTTACAATGAAAGAAGGAATAAATTACCAAAAAACTTTAGCTGTCAGAAAAACAATCTCCTAAAAAATACAGCCATTTTATATGGCTTCTTTTATTTGACATATTTTTAAAAAATTGTAAAATAAAAACATATATGAGTAATAAAAAACAAACAAACCAAGTATTAATGCTCGTCGTCTCAAAAAGTCGGTTTGTTTGTAATTGATAAAAATAACAAATAAAACAAAAACAAACCGACCTTTATCAAAAGGTCGGTTTTTTGTTCTTTAATTTTAACATTAGGAGGATAAATTATGCCGATTATTAAAGAAAATCCTTATGAATGCAATCGTTTTCTCGGTACCAGTCGTTGTTCTAAAAAAATTCCTCAAAAATGCCCCTTATTTCAAGGAAGAGAGGCTAAAATGGAATGTAAAAATTTTTTCAGAAAAAAATACTCTGTAAGTTATGGAGAGCATTTATTGCTTAACAAAAAAAGCGGAAAATGTTTTATCTATACTTCTTCACAAGAAAAAGAGGAAATTGCGAAAACTTTTCCGCATTTCACAATCATTTAAAAATTCCGGGCAGTTTTTTAACTGCCTTTTTTATTTAAAAAATTTTTCAATTTTAAAAAAGCTTGCGCCCTCATACTAATTTTATTTTTTTCTTCCAAATTCATTTCAGCAAAACTTTTATTTAATTTCTTTGGTTTAAAAATCGGATCCCAGCCAAATGATTTTTTTTGAGGAAAACAAATTTCTCCCTCCAAAATTCCGGAAAAATAATGTATTTCCTCTTCATTATTACAATAACCAATCATCGTTTCGGCTCTGGCTTTATTATTTTGAAATTTTTCCGTAATTTCAAACAATCCTTGATTGCCGATTGATTTTAAAAACCATTTTATCAAAGGACCCGGCAAATTATTTAAGCAATCAAAATACAAAGAAGTATCTTCAACAATAAATTCTCCTTTATAATTTTTTAAAGCTTCTTTTAGCTTGGCTTCAATTATTTTACGAGGATTAATTTCTTGAATTTCAGGTAAATCAATATTTAATTGTTTAATATTGGGGATAATTTTTTGAGCTTCTTGAAATTTATTTTTATTTCCGGTAATAAAATATAATGACATAAATTTAAATGTTAAATATTTTCTTAATATTGTCAAATTAATTCTCAAACCCGCATTTTACCAAATCAAACTCAGGGCAACCGCCCAAACAGTTTGTTTTATACTCGCATTGCGAACAAAGCGGGTTTTTTTCTATTTTATTTTTAAATTTATTCCTGAACAAATCCGCATTTTTATTGCGCCAAATTTCAGCCAAAGTTTCTTGTTTTAAATTTCCCAAAGGTTTTGAAATAAAACTACAAGGCACCACATCTAAATTCAAATTAATTGCCAAACTGCTTCGGGTGGCACTGCAACCGTTAATCAATTTATCATCAGCCAAATTTCGTCCAATCAATAAATTCGCTAAACAACAATCATAACCGGCCTTTGTTTTTCCTTTCATTAAAGCAAAAGATTCTTTAATATTTTTAACTACTTTATTTTGATCTTCATTATATAAAACATCATTCAATACCTCGCCTCGCCCGGCCGGTTTATAAGTTAAAAAAACAATTCCATAGGGTGATAATTTTAATAAAAATTTAACAATTTCTTTTAATTTTTGATAATTACTTTTGCTAATCGTTAATTGAAAAACCAATTTAATGTTTTTTTCTTTAATTTTTTGAACCGTTTTTAAGAAACCGGCAAAGGCAAAGCCCCTTCTTTTTTCAAATTCTTTTCCAATAAATTCAATGCTCAAAGCCATTGCTCCGCAATATTTTTTAATCGCTTCTAAATTTTCTTCGCTCAAATCTTTGCCATTACTTGCCAAACTGGGCACAATTCCACTCTTTCTAATCATTTTTAAAATTTTTTCAAAATCCGGATGCATAGTGGGCTCGCCTCCGCCCAAAGCTATTTCAAAAACACCCATTTTTTGACATTCTTGAATCACTCTTTTAACTTCTTTTAAGGAAATATGTTTTCCGTTTAAAGAACTGTTAGCATAACAATGCGGACAAGAAAGATTGCATTTTGTGGTGATTTGCAAATCCACCAAAGTCGGCGCGCTCAAAACTTCAAAATTATACTTCCCAATACTCGGGAGTTTAAATTTTAAATATTTATTTTTTTCATTTTTATCAAGTTCAAGTTCTTCAAAAAGATTGATTAAAAAATCTTTCTCTGCTTGTTTATCAATCTTTTCGCCAAGAACAATTTTGTTCAATAAAAAATAGCCGTCCTTGTCTAATGATAGCTGATGTCCGTTTTTAGTGTTAAAAACTATGCCACCAAAATTTTCTTTTCGCAAAATCAACATATCACTTTTTTTTCTTCTTTTTAAAAAATTCTTTCAAAATCATAAACAAAGCCACCAAACCGGTAATAATACTAATCGGTAAAAAAACAAAAGTTCCCAAGTCAAATTTTTGTTTGGCCGGTGTAAATTGATAATCGTTCGGGCTACTCGTGCTTTGACTTGTGCTTGTGCTTGAAGTAGCGGTGGGAATCCACTCATAACTGCCCGACGAATTGGTGGTAAAACCCTTTTTACTGTTAAGAATTTTCATATTTGAACGGCTCTTTAATACATTTAATCAGTAAAATTATTGACAAAAAAGCGGTTAAACTACTGAAAAAAAACGGCGTGTTTGATCCAAAATACTTCCATAAAAAACCCGCCAAAATTGAAGCCGGCAATAAAGTTATTCCTACAATGGTGGCATGCGCTCCCAAAACGGTTGCTTTTAAATTTTTAGGAGCATAATCGGAAACAAAGGCCTTTTCCACGCCTTCGCTTAAACCGCCGTAAATTCCGTAAAGCAAAAACAAAAACCAATAAACGGTTTTTAAATTTATAAAAGAAAAACCCAGATAGACCGAACCAAATAAAAAATAAGCTAAAATCAAAATCTTTTTACGTCCGATTTTGTCAGATAATTTTGCCGCCGGATAAGAAAACAAAGAGTGAGTAATGTTGTAAGTCATATAAAGCAATAAAGCGTAAATTGGCGCAAAACCAATATCAATGGCTTTTAAAATCAAAAAAAGATTTGAGGAATTTCCAATGGTAAAAATAAAAGAAATCAATAAAAATATTTTTAAATTTTTAGGATATTTCTGAAAATCAAAATACTCCTTAAAATTTATTTTTTCTTTTGCCGATGTTTTTTCTTTGTTCTTTTCTTTAACGGTCAAAACAAGTAAAGCAGATAAAATTGCCGGAATTAAAGCAAGCAAAAAAACATTTCTAATACTATTGGAAAAATATTTTAAAACCACAAAAGCAATACCCACGCCAAGCACCGCCCCCAAAGTATCAAGAGCGCGATGCAAACCAAAAGAAGCTCCCCTTTTATCTTGTTCTGAACTCTCAACAATCAAAGCGTCCCGAGGCGCTGTTCTAATGCCCTTTCCGATGCGATCAACAAAACGAGAAAACAAAACTCCGCCCCACGACGAAGCCAAAACAAGAAAAATTTTACCCAAAAAAGAAAATAAATAACCCCAAAAAGCGAAAAATTTTCTTTTTTTAACTCTGTCCGAATAAATTCCAAAAAAAATTTTCAACAAACTGGCCGTGCTTTCGGCAATTCCCTCTATAATACCAATAGCATAAATGCCGGAGCCCAAAACATAAATCAGAAAATAAGGCAGTAAGGGATAAATCATTTCCGAACTGACATCGGCCAAAAGACTGACAAAGCCCAAAATTACTATATTTCTGAACATAAAATTATTTTTATGATATAATTATGTCATAATTCTATCATCAAAAAATAATAAAAACAAATGCTATGAACATCTCGCTTTTAATCAAAAACCAAGAATATCTTTTTTATTTAATCGGGGTTTTTATCGCTGTTGGGGTTATTAAAGATCATAATTTATTCAATGATCTTTATGTTTTAATTCAAAAAAAGATAAAATCTAAAAAAATTATTGTGGCTTTAATTTCCGCCATTTCCGGTGTTTTACCAGTTCCGGGCAGAGTGACAGTTTCCGCCGGAATTTTGGACACAATCGCACCAACAAAAAACAAAAAAGCGCGCGCCAAATTCGGCATTATAGATTATTTGGCCACTCATCATTATTATCTTTGGTCTCCTTTGGAAAAAACAATCATTATGCCTATTGCCGCTCTTGGACTAAGTTATTGGCAGGTTATTTCTTATACTTGGGCGCTTCTTTTGGTTTCTTTGACTTATATTTTTTGGTACATTTTTACGCAAATAAAAGAAGACGAAATTGAAATAAAAACTTCCAAAGAAAAATTTAATTTAAAACGATTTTTAAGCGGACCAATCCCGCTACTTTTGGGAATTATCGCTATGATTCTAAAAATTCAACCCTATTTTGTTTTTCCCGCTTTGGCTTTATACTATTTATTTATCACCAAAACCAAATCTTTTCAAAAAATTTTTAAATATATCAACTGGAAATTGGTTTTTATTTTGGCAATTGTTATTATTCTTTCCAATTTTGCCAAAGTATATACCGACCAAATAATGGATTTCTTAAAAAACTATAATTTGGAGATGAATAGCGTTTTTGGTTTTATTGTTATTTCTTTATCGGCTCTTGGATCATCGCTTCTGTTGGGGTCATCTTCTCGTTACGCCGGCATTATGGTTCTTTTGACGGCAATTTACGGACTTCCTTATTTCACTTATTTTATCGCTTTGGAATTTTCCGGCTATCTTTTATCACCGATGCACAAATGCAACACTATCGGCAAAATGTATTTTAATACTCCTTTAAAAACTTATTTTCTGGTAATTGGCAAATGGACCATCCTTTTAATCGGCGTTGGTTTTTTGAGTTTGCTCCCCCTGTTTCTTTAAAACCAAAATTCCAAAAATAAAAAATATTATCAAAAAAATAATATCTTTAATCACTTCCACGCCCGGACCGGTAAAAAAGATATGAATTAAAAAAGAAATTAAAGCAAAAGTAAAATAATTGCCAACTAAAAACAGGATTCTATTTTGAAAAACCGGTCCTTGTTTTAAAATTTTAAAACCAAATTTAAAAAAGAAAATCAAAGCAATCAAATAAAAAAATTGATTAAGAAAAACCGGCAAAAAAAACATCGCAAAAAAGAATACCGACACCAATGATCCTAAATAAATTTTCCTTAAAGAAGAAATTTGTTTATGGGGAAAATTTATTTTATTTTTATATTTTTGCGCCAATTTAATTAAATAAAAAATCAAAACGCTAAAAAGAGAAAAGAAAAAAAT
>JALULG010000198.1 GCA_027040785.1 bacterium | reverse complement strand
CTTTTTAATATCTTTTTTTATTTGTTTAACCAATTCTTCTTTTGAACTAAATTTTTGTACATCTCTAATTTTTTTATTAATAAAAATCGTTAAATCTTTTTCGTATAAATTTCCTTTAAAATCAAGTAAAAAAATTTCCAAAGATATTTTTTTATTAAAAGTTTTTTTAGGACCATAATGTAAAGCGCCTTTAAAATATTTATTTTTATATAAAACAGAACAAGAATAAACTCCGTAACTCAAAGTATTAATATTCTCAGTTTTAATATTGGCGGTTGGAAAACCTAAAAGGCCTCCTTGTCCATCACCTTTAACAACTATCCCTTTAATTTTCATATTATTCTCTTCTTAAAGCATCAATCGGATTAAGCGCTGACGCTTTTTTAGCCGGATAGACTCCAAAAAATATTCCCATTAAAAAAGAAAAAATAATTGATAAAAAAATTGAGTTTAAACTGATAAAAAATTTCCAATTTATTAAAAATATATGATTGGCCAAGAAAAAAATAAAATAAGTAATTAAAATTCCCAAAATTACTCCTCCCAATGCTCCCAAAAAAGAAATTATAATCGCTTCAGCCAAAAATTGATTTAAAATATCTTTATTTTTAGCTCCAACAGATTTCCTGAGACCAATTTCTTTGGTTCTTTCGCTGATTACCACTAACATTGTATTCATAACCCCCACCCCTCCAACAACTGAAGAAACCAAAACAATCATCAACAATAAAATAGTAATCACTTGAGTAATCGTT
The DNA here is from genome assembly GCA_027040785.1 of bacterium. Taxonomy (GTDB): domain Bacteria; phylum Patescibacteriota; class Patescibacteriia; order JAACEG01; family JAACEG01; genus JALULG01. The sequence continues at coordinate 6,037 of JALULG010000198.1, read as the reverse complement.
CCCAATATTGACATCATTTCTTCCATTGTCGTTACTCTAAAATCATCTTTCGCCGGATCACTGATATTATGATTTCTTCTTAAAATAGCTTTAATCTCTTCAGCGGTTTCTTTTGATTTTTTAACATCTTTTAATTTATGAACCATATAAACAACATGGTTTATTCCCAAAACCCTTTTCTGCGCCGTTTTAACCGGAATATAAATATAATCATCAAAATCCATAAACATCATTGCGCCTCTTTTTTTCATTACACCGATAACCTTAAAATTTTGTCCTCTGATTTTAATATTTTTTCCGATCGGATTTCTGTCTTGAAATAATTTTTCTTTCATTTTAGAACCCAAAACCGCCACCTTTTTTAAAGATTTATTTTCGTTATTGGTAAAAAAACGTCCATAGTCAACTTCACTTTTATCTATATCAATATAAGAAGGACTCACTCCGAATAAAAACGCTTTTCTTATTTCATTTTTATAATTAACTTGTTCTTGTCCCAATATACCGGCATAAGAATCAATAACATTGGGGAGTTTATTTATATCTTCCATATCCTTTAATTTCAAGGTTGTTATCATTACTCCGGTAGCTATGGATGCGCTACCGCTTAAATCAGAAGACCCCTTACTTTCCCCTTTTTTGGTTATTGGAACTTTTATTTCCGTTTCTATAATATCGGTTCCAAACGATTGCACTTGATCAACTATTAAATTTTCCAAACTCTTTCCGGCACTCATCACAATAACAATTGCCGCAATACCGATAACAACTCCCAAGGTCGTTAAAAAAGTTCTTAAAAAATTTAATTTTAATCCTTTTACGGCTATTTTAAAAGATTGAATCATATTACTCATACCTTAATGCCTCCATTGGCGATAATTTAGACGCTTTTTTAGCCGGATATAAGCCAAATAAAAACCCTATTGTTCCCGAAACCAATAAAGCGACTATAATTGAAATTGGTGAAACAATAAATTGCCAATCATCATACCCTAACTTATTTATAACAAAAAAAATCATAAAAGAAATAACAATCCCCAACAAAACCCCCACCAGCCCGCCAATTAATGTTAAAAAAACAGATTCTACCAAAAATTCACTTAAAATATTTATATTTTTTGCTCCAACCGCTTTTCTTAATCCAATCTCACGAGTTCTTTCATTAACGGAAATTATCATAATATTCATTATACCGATTCCCCCAACCAATAAACTTAAAGCGGCCATCGCTCCCAAAAAATAATTCAAACTATTTGTTACAACACTAATAATTTCTAAAGCTTCATCACTGCTTCTAACCGTAAAATCATCATTATCCCCGCTTTTATCTTTAATATGATGCCTTTGTCTTAAAACACTTCTTACTTCTTCCATTGCAAACAAAATATTTTCTTTTTGATCAACCTTCGCTCTTAATAAGCCAATATGATTAACACCTAAAATAGATTTCTGCATTGTAATAATAGGTATAAAAATCTGATTATCATAATCCTGAAAAGCCACTTTTCCTTTTTCTTTGGTTACGCCGATAACTTCAAATTTTAAATTTTTTATTTTAATTTTTTTTCCAATCGGATCAGTAGCTCCAAACAAATCTTTCTTAACTCCATACCCCAAAACAGCTACTCTGGCTAAATTTGTTTCTTCTTTTTTATTAAAAAAACGCCCCGTTAACATTTCCGAATCTTCAACAAACAAATGATCGGCCGTTGTCCCTGAAATATTAGTTTCAAAATTATTCTTCCCGTAAGAAACATTAGCAACCCCCTTACTGTAAGCAACCACTCCGCTAATATGAGGAATCTTTTTTATTGCCATAGCATCATCATAAGTTAAGGTGGTCACTACCACCCCCATGGCCGCCGCCGGAGGAGCGTTTTTTTCCGATTTACCCGGCATTACCCCGATAATATTTGTTCCCAAACTTTTTACTTGTCCCAAAATTAAACTTTGCGCGCCGGCGCCGAGAGACATAATAATGATAACCGCCGAAACCCCGATAATTATTCCCAACATTGTCAAAAAGCTTCTTAATTTATTGTTAAGAAGCCTTTTAAAAGATATTAAAAAAAATTGTTTGTATTTATAAAGAATCATCCTTTTCTTGTTTTTTATTCCGAATATTTGGGATTGATATTAAGCTCATTTAAATTATGTTTTTCTATATTTTTTTTAATACATTGGTAACCCTTATCATGAGGCCAATTACCATCCAGATAAAAACTATTGGGCGAATCTGAATCATTTAAATTTGAAGTTAAAAAATCAGAGCATAATTCATAATTATACTTGCCTAAAACCTTATATTCAATTTTCTTTCCGGTTTTGATATTTTTAAAATCATTTTCTTTGAGATTTGGATAATAATTCCTTAACTCTTCCAAGGTATTCGGCAATCTGTGATTACTTAAATAATAACTTCGAATATTATTATTAATTTTTGAAAATTTACTAATTAATTTTTGATCAAATTTTCTATTTCTGACCTGAAAAGGAGACTCAACAAAAACAAAACCAGATATAAAAATTATTAAAACAATCAATAACGTACCGATAAAATAGAATTTAACCAGTTTATCTTTAACACCAAGTACTTCTTTTCGTTTTAAATCATATAAATAAAAACCAAAAATCAAACCACTGATCAAAAGGATACTGAAAAATTTTAAAATTACTTTTAAAGTCAATTCCCCACTTAAAAAAGAATTAATAATAGAAACAAACCAAGCAATCATTACCACAGAGGAAACCAACAAAACAAAATAGCTGAGCCATTTCCTAACACCGGAGTCATTTTTTAAAGTTCCTTTATATAAATTTTTTTGAATTTGAATGGCTAAAAAATAATAAATCGGGGTAGCCACTATCAAAGACGAAAGTCCAAACCTGAGAGCGGAACCGGAATATCTTCCCCGATAATAAGTATCACTGACTAAATCAATAATATTTTTATTGATAATTTGAAATAATATCAAACCACTGCCAATGGCCATAAAAAGCAAGGCCACTAAGGACAATAAATAATAAAAAGCGAATTTTGCTGAATGATTTTCTTCTGACATAAGTTTATATTTAATTATTTTTTAGAAAAAACCGCTTATCTTCCCCCATAAGCCGATAAAAACCGTTTTAAATTTTGCTAAATCATAAAAAGTTACTACTACAACCAAAAGCATTAAAATCGCAAAACCGGCAGTATGAATCATATTTTCAATTTTTACATTCATAGGACGACCTCTTAACTTTTCAATAATCAAAAATAAAACCTTACCCCCATCCAAAGCCGGAATCGGCAAAAAATTTATTATTGCCAAATTGAGCGATAAAAGAGCGGTAAATTGTAAAACATAAATAAACCCTAATTTTACCATCTGACCTGTCAAAACAGCAATGCCGACCGGACCGGCTACATCGGCTTTTACTTTTACACCTCTTATCAAATCAACTAACATTCCATAAAAAGTTTTTAAAATCAATACTGTTAATTTCAGAGCCGTTAAAAACCCCATATAAATCGCCTGATACCAAGGATAAGAAACCAAACCGGTTTTCATCAGGCTAACCCCCAACAAAGCTCTACCGATTTTTTCATCGTTTATTGGAACAATTTTTTTCTCCTCCCTTTCTTTTCCTCTTTTAATTACAAGGTTAACTTCCTGACCATCTTTTTTGGAAATATAATCACTGAGTTTTTCTATATTATCAAACTTATAACCATCTACTCTTTCCACTATATCTCCTTCTTTTAATCCGGCCTTGCTTGCGGGACTGTCCTTTTTTACTTCATAAATTTGAATTTGAGGATTTTTAACAATAAAATTATTATTTGAAGAACTAACCGCCTGAGGAAGTCCGATCATAAAACCGATAGACAATAAAAATCCGGCCAATAGAAAATTCATAGTTACTCCGGCCGCCAAAATAAAAGTTTTTTGCCAAATCTTTTTATTAAGAAAATTATCCGGATCATTATCTTTAACCTCACCATCTTCTCCTTTTATTCGAACAAAACCTCCCAGAGGAATCCAATTTAAAGAATAAAGCGTATTAGGCAATTCCTCAACTTTTTGTCCTTTTCTAAATCTAAGCAATTTTCCTTCTTTGTTTTTATAAAAAGCAATTGCCCGAGGCGGAAAACCGATCCCAAATTCATAAACTTTGGTTCCCATTTTTCTCGCCACTACAAAATGACCCAGTTCGTGAACAAAAACCAAAATACTCAATATTAATAAAAATATAACTACTGTTAACATAAAAAAATTTTAAATAATTAAACTGTCATTATTTCCTCTTCCTTTTTTTTACCGATTTCTTCAATTTTTGCATTAAACTCTTTAATGGTTTTGTCCAGTTCTTCAATCAAAGAATATTTATCATCTTCGGTAATTTCTTTGGCGGATTCCATTTTTTTTATTTCTTCTTTTGCCTCATCTCTTATCAACCTCAAAGCAATTCTTGTTTTTTCCATTCTTTCACCAACAAGTTTAACAAGTTTTTTTCTGCTCTCCTCGGTTAAATCCGGTAAAATAACTCTCAAAATATCTCCTTCGTTTTTTACACTAGCTCCCAAATCTGAAATTGAAATTGCTTTTTCCATATCTTTTACAATGCTTTTATCCCAAGGTTGTATTACCATTACTCTTGGCTCCGGAATACTAATATTTGCCAATTGCAGAATAGGAGTTTTAACTCCATAAGCTTCCACAAAAATACTTTCCAATAAAGCGGAGCTTGCTCTTCCGGTTCTAATTTTACTTAATTCTTTTTTTAATTTTTCAATTTCTTGATTAAATTTTTCTTTATATTTTTCAATTACCATAAAATTAAAATTAAATTATTTTTTAGGTGGTGGCGGATAATTAAAAGACATATAAACTACCCCTTTTTCCTTTGGATCAACCAACATTTTTGTCGGAATCTTAGTGGAAAAAAGTTTTTTTGTTTTCCAATCACTGCCACCGTTAATTGTTTTATAAAAAATCGTTTTGGTTGCATAATATATTATATTTTCGTCCCAAGGATCAATCGCCACCGTTCTGATATCAGCTTTATTATGAGCGGTTAACAATGGAATTGGCTCCCAAGTCTCACCACCATCGTTTGTTTTGAGTAAACCATAAGCGGAAACCAAAATCAAACTGTTTTTTCTGGACGGATTAAAAACCAAGTCTCGATAATTATTATAACCGGGATAATCTTTTAAAGAATCACTTAAAGAAATCCAAGTTTCTCCCCCATCTTCACTTTTGTAAATTCCTTTTTTAGAAGTGGCGACATAAATAATCCGGGAATCATGGGGTGACATTAAAAATTTAACCACATTAACATTTATTGGATTAAAAGGCGTACTCCAAGTCGTTCCATAATCAAAACTTTTATGAATAACCCCTTCGGAAGTAGAAATATAAACAATATTATTGTTATAAAAATCAATTAAAATTGCATTAACGGTAACACCGGGGTTATTATCAACAAATACCGTTTCCCAATTACGCCCGCAATCAGAAGTTTTCATTACCGTATTTTTATAAGTGGCGTAAATAACGCATTTATTTTTCGGATCAACCTGAATGGAATTAACTCTTCCGTTAGGAAAAGCTTTCATTTTATTCCAAGTGATAGCGCCGTCATAAGTATAATAAATACCGCTTCTTTCAGTCCCGATATAAATGGCTTTGTTGTCCTGAGGATCCATTTCCATTACTAAAACACTAGCCCTGCCAATACTTCCCGGTTTTCCGGAAATAGTTGGGACAGCCACTTGCTGTTTCCAGGTTTCTCCGCTATCCGTACTTTTCCAGATACCGGCATCCGGCTTAATTTTAGGTTTCTTTTTTTCAAAGCCCATACTGCAACCACTCAAAAGCAAAGGGATTAGAAAAAATAAAATAATAATTTTTTTCTTCATAGTATTAAAATTTCAAAATTAAAGTTTCCAATACTAATTGAGGATTAGCATTCTTTCTTAAAAATTCTTTTGATTTTTTTATTTTTTTGATTAAATCAATTATTTCTTCAAGAGAATACATATCTAAAT
>JALULG010000197.1 GCA_027040785.1 bacterium | reverse complement strand
GATTTTATGCCATATTGACACTTATCGTTTAAATAATTTCAAAGAATTAAAAGATCTCGGTTTTGAAGAATATTTAAAGAAAAAAAATACGATTTGCGTAATAGAGTGGGGGGAAAAATTTAAAAATTTTTTACCAAAAAATACTCTGTATATTACAATAAAAACCAACCAAAACATCAATGAACGAAAAATTATTGTTAGGTAACTCTAAATACTTCTTCCAAACTAGTTTCCCCTTCAATCGCTTTTAAAATTCCGTCTTGCGCCATAGTTGACATTCCTTCTTTAATGGCCACTTTGCGTAATTCATCTTCGGAAATATTTTCATTTTTAACAATAACGTTCCTGATTCTTTCGTTAACATTGATAATTTCAAAAATACCAATTCTACCTTTATATCCAATCCCTCCACAAACATCACAACCCTTTCCTTTATAAAATTTATATTGATCAATATTTTCAATATTTATTTTTTCTTTTACCCAACCAGCTGACTCTTTGAATATTTCTTTTATTTTGCTTTTATCTTTATCAGAAATTTTTATTTCGGTTTTACAATGTTTACAAACTCGCCTAACCAATCTTTGTCCAATAACAGTATTTAAAGCGGGCGCCAATAAAAAATTTTTCGCTTCCATGGAAATCAATCTTGGAACAGCACCCGGGGCGCTGTTGGTATGAACAGTACTTAAAACCAAATGCCCCGTTAAAGCGGCCTGAATGGCGGTATCCACCGTATCGCTGTCTCTGATTTCACCAACCATAATAACATCCGGATCTTGACGAACAATAGACCTTAAAGCCACACTAAAAGTATAACCTTTTTTAATATCAACATTACTTTGATTAATCCCTTTTAAATGATATTCAATCGGGTCTTCAATGGTAATAATTTTAGTTCCTTCTTTATTTAATTTTTTTAAAATTGAATAAAGAGTGGTTGTTTTACCGGACCCGGTCGGACCGGTGTTTAAAATCATTCCATTCGGTCTTTCCATTCCCTTTTCCAAAAACATAGCGTTTTCTTTTGTTAAACCGATTTCTTCCAAAGTCAAATCTTGTTTTGAAAAAGCCAAAAGTCTGATAACAATACTTTCTCCATATGCGGTTGGCAAAGTTGAAATACGAACATCAACTTGTTCGTCTTTAATAAAAATTACAAAACTTCCATCCTGAGGAATATCGGAAACATTAATTTTTAATCCGGAAACCAATTTAATTCTGGAACTTAAAACACTACCTCTGTCTTTGGGAATGGAAGTAACGTCATGCAACATTCCATCTATTCTAAATCTTATTTTTACTTGATCGCTTTCAGTTTCAATATGAATATCTGAAGCGTTCAAATTTATTCCGGAACTTAATAATAAAGCTAAAACTTCGGTGGTGGAAATTTTTTTAATATAATCCGCCAACTGATCAAATCTTTTAACTTCTGAAAATTTTTCAATATCTTTTTCAGTGATTTTTACTCCTTTTCTATCATCTTTTATTTCCGGTAATTTTGCATAAGCTGACAGAACTTTTTGAAAACTGTTTTCAGATATTAAATAAACTACCACGTTTTTGTTAAAAAACTGATCTTTTAATTTTTTGACAAAAAACAAAGAATCTTTGTTTTCAGGATCAACAACTCCTAAACTGATTTCTTTATTGCTATATAAAAAACAAATTATTTTATATTTCTCGGCCTCTTCTTTGGTAACTACTCTTAAGGCCTCTTCTGTAAAACTGATATTGGATAAATTAGCATAAGGCAAACCCAAAGATTGGGCTCTTTGTTTGGTTAATTGCTCTTTTTTATTAAGTCTTATCTCTTTTAATTTTACATCCAACTCACCCATTTTATAAGGGCTGGCAATTTGCACTTTTTTAGAAGCTTTATTAAATTCGTCGCTTGACATAATTATTTTTCTCCGATTATTTTTTCTTTTACTTTTTTGATTAAACTAATATTTTTTCTTTGTTCATCAACCAAAGCTATAAAAACAGTTACCCAAACACTGTAATTATAAGCTGTTAACATGGAAAACAGCCACAACAAAACAAAAACTATCAAAGACGGAATTAAAATAAAATAATATTTAAAACTTATTCCGCTGGTAAGCATTAAAGTAAAACCGCCAATTGAACTGAGAGGTATTAATAAAACGGTTATAAGAACAATCACGAGATATTTAAAAATATAATTTATAAAAAAAACAAAAACGGCTATTTCCATATTCAACAAAAACCGCTGAAAAAACAAACGAATAGCCTTAAATATTGACTTAAAAGGAGTATAACCTTTTAAAATAACATAACTGAAAGCATATTTAATAACCAAAGAGACAATCGCGGCAATTAATATTAACAATAAAGCCGTAAAAGTTAATAAAAAAATCAAATAAGTGTTTCCCGTTCTAATAACAAAAAAAGAAAATAGCCCTAAAAGAATGGAAAAACTCCAAATAATAAATTTTTCAATAACGTTTAAAGAAAATAATGCCCAAAAATTTCTTCTACCCATTGAAATACCGGAATAAACATCTATTTTTTTACCATTAAGACTTCTAAAAATAGAATAAATTAACCCTCCTTGAGAAACAATAGAGATCCAAAGCATTAACAAAAACAACCCCCCAACCAATAAAAACAAAATAAAAATCATAAAAGCGGAAAAAGGATCACTGTAAATTCTCTCCATTAAATTATGGAAATTTATTTTAATTTGAACCATTTCATACAAAAAAGTGTTTTTTCTCAAAAGACCGAAAAAATCATTAGAAATAATTTTGTGCCATTGCCCTGTACCTAAAAAAATAGTAAAAAGCCCAAAAAACCATAAAATTTTATTATGCCAAACCAATTTTAAAGAATTAAACAAGACTTGGAAATGAAAATTTTTTTTAATTGTCATATTAAATCCTCCTTTTTTCTTTTTTAAGAAACTTTAAACAAGGTTTCTTTTAATAAAAGAAAAAATTAATTATAAATATTATTTAAAAAGTTTATTAAATTCTTCTCTTTCAATGGTTTCTTGTTCCAATAAAAGCGCGGCTATTTTATCAAGTTTATCCTTATTGTCTTTAATTATTTTTTCAGCTCTTTTTTGAGCGTTTACAATCAAAGAATCGACTTCTTGATCTATTTTTTCAGCTGTTTTTTCACTATAATCTCGTTGTTCGTGAATATCTCTACCCAAAAAAATCATTTCTTCATGTTCTCCATAAGTTCTCAAAGGCAAATGCTCCGCCATACCAAATTCCGTTACCAATCTGCGCGCCAGTCTGGTTGCTTGACGCAAATCATTGCTTGCTCCGGTAGTCACATCACCAAATTCTATTTTTTCCACGATATGGCCGGCCAATAAAACAGACAATTCTTCAATAAATTTTTCTCTGGTACTAAATACTCTGTCTTCTCGGGGAAGTTTTAAAGTATAACCGGCCGCTTGCCCCCGAGAAACAATAGACACTTTATGAACCGGATCGGTATTGGGTAACATTTTGGCAACCAAAGCATGTCCGGCTTCGTGATAAGCGGTAATCTTTTTTTCCTTTTTGTTTAAAATATGGCTTTTTCTGGCCGGTCCCAACATTACTTTTTCCACACTGTCCAATATATCTATTTTTTCAATTTTTTTCTTTTTTCTTTTAACCGCCAAAATAGCGGCTTCGTTTAATAAATTTTCCAAATCAGCTCCGGAAAAACCGGGCGTTCTTTCAGCTATCTCTCTTAAAGAAAGACCTTTAGCCAACGGTTTTTTGCGAGCATGTATTTTTAAAATCGCTTCTCTATCATTAATATCCGGTAAATCCAACATTACTCGCCTGTCAAATCTGCCCGGTCTTAATAAAGCCGGGTCTAAAACATCCGGTCTGTTTGTCGCCGCCAAAACTATAACGTTTGTATGAGACTCAAAACCGTCCATTTCCACCAATATTTGATTTAAGGTTTGTTCTCGCTCGTCATGAGATCCACCCAAACCGGCTCCGCGACGACGACCAACCGCGTCAATTTCATCTATAAATAAAATAGCCGGCGCATTTTTCTTGGCTTTTCCAAATAAATCACGAACTCTTGACGCTCCAACTCCGACAAACATTTCCACAAATTCGGAACCGGAAATATGGAAAAAAGGCACACCGGCTTCACCGGCCACCGCTTTTGCCAATAAAGTTTTTCCAACTCCGGGAGGCCCCAATAATAAAACACCTTTGGGAATTTTTGCTCCCATATCGGTAAATTTTTTAGAATCTTTTAAAAAATCAACCACTTCAAATAATTCTTCTTTGGCTTCTTTTATACCGGCGATATCTTTAAAAGTAACTTTTTCTCCTTTATTTTTGGTTTCTTTTGCTTTTGTTTTGCCAAATATCATCGCTTTTTGATTCATACCCTGAACCTGCCTCATCATAAAATAAATAAAAAGACCAATAATTAAAAATGGCAAAACAAAAGAAGCAAAAATATTCATCCACATCATATTGGACGACTCATCTTTAATAACAATATTTGTTTGTCTGATTTTTTCCGGTGATACGCCCAAATTTTTTAAAGTGGAAAAAATGGACTCTGAATTTTCTTTTTTCGTTTTTTGTCTTTTTTCGTCTTTTAAAACAATATCTATATCTCCGCCTTCCACAATAACCTTTTTTATTTGATTATCATTTATCTCTTCGGCCAATTTATTAATAGTAACGGTTTCCGCTTTTTGTCCGTTTTCAGTATACAAGCTAATAAAGCTGGCCATCATTAAAATTACAAAAACAACAATAAAAAAATTTTTTAAAACTTTTTTCATATTTTCGTTTCCATTTTAGTTTTTTATTTCATCTTATAAAATAAAAACCACAAAATTTATTATTAAACCGTTTCTTTATATTTTGTTTTCAGTATATACCATTAAGAGAAAATAATCAATCTTTAAAACAATAAAAAACTATGTGAAACACATAGTTATATTTTTTCCCTTACTTTTTTACTTTATTTTAAAAAGAATTTGCTATTTTCAAACGAATTTTTTCTCCAAAATATTTCTCCCATGAAAAATCGGGGTGATCAAAATCAATATGATTAATAATTACCCCTCTTTCAATATCTACCTCAGCCGCGTTGGTAGAAATAATTGAATTGTTTTTTTCGGTTTTTAAAACAACCCTCCTCCAAGTTCCGTTACTTAACAAAAAATCAATAACTCTCCATCCTTGTTTAATCAAATCTTTGGTTTTGTTTGGCATTTTTATCTCCTTTTTAAAAAGATCGTTAAAGTTATAAGATTTATTTTTAGTATAAACATTTTTTAAAAAAAAGCAAACCTTAAATTAATATCCACAGTTTATCCACATACTGTTTCATCCTGTGTAAAACTTGCATAATAATAAAAAAAACTATAATATACAAATAAAGTATTAATTCTTTATTATGGATAATCAAGAGCTTTGGCAAGCCATATTGGGAGAAATGGAACTATTAATCAGTAGGGCCAGTTTTACGGCTTGGTTTAAACAAACCTCAATAGTATCTTATGAAAAAGATAATGTTATTATCGGTGTACCAAACGCTTATACTAAAAACTGGTTTGAAAAAAAATATCACAGTAAAATCAGCGAGGTTCTAAAAAATATTACGGACAATCAAAACATTAAAATATCTTATCAAATAATCAGCGATAGAAAAAAAGAAATTGAAAAAAAAAATAAAACAAAAGTTCAAACAGAAGACAACCAAAACCAAACTATTTTTTACAACAAAACTTTAAACCCAAAATATACTTTTGACAATTATATAATAGGAAAAGGAAACGAACTGGCTCAAGCGGCCGCCAAAGCGATCGTCAAAAAACCGGGCGAGGCCTACAACCCTCTCTTTATTTATGGTGGTGTCGGACTGGGAAAAACCCATTTAATGCAAGCGGTCGGTAATGCCATTTTAAAAAAATTTCCGAATAAAAAAATTCTTTATGTTCCTTGTGAAAAATTTATCAATGATTTTGTTAACGCCTTATCAAGCAATCAAACGGAAAATTTCAAACAAAGATATAGGGAAATAGACGTTTTACTGGTTGATGATATTCAATTTTTAAGCGGCAAAGAACAAACCCAAGAGGCCTTTTTTCATACTTTTAATGAATTACACCAAACAAATAAACAAATAATCCTAACCTCTGATCGTCCACCAAAATCAATCTCAACATTGGAAGACAGGTTAATCTCCCGATTTGAGTGGGGAATGATTGCCGATGTTTCAGCTCCCGACCTGGAAACTAGAAGCGCTATTCTTAGATATAAAGCAAAAGAAAAAAATTTTAAAATAAACAATGAAGTAATAGATTTTTTAGCAACAAATATTAAAAACAATGTTAGAGAGTTGGAAGGAGCGTTAAATAAAGTAATTGCTTTTCATGAATTTAATAATACAGAACCAACAATAGATAGCGTTAAAAACATTTTAACAAATCTCAACAAATTACCAAACAAACAAAACATTAATATTAAAAAAATAATAGAAACGGTTGCGGAATTTTATAATATTAGCAAAAAAGATTTATTAGGATCAAGTCGAAAAAAAAATTTAGCAATCCCCCGACAAATAGCTATGTATTTAGCTCGTAATGAAATAAAACTTTCCTACCCTTCCATTGGAAACGAATTTGGCAAAAAAGATCATACCACCGTAATGCATGCCTTTTCAAAAATTCAAAAAAAAATTGATTGATAAACAAGTAATAACAGTTTTTGATGCCGGATGCGGAACAAATATTGACATACCTTATTTGTTCGATTTACTTTCCCGTCATAATTATGGAACAAAATAT
>JALULG010000196.1 GCA_027040785.1 bacterium | reverse complement strand
ATGTGAGACTCTAAAGGCTTTTCTACTTCTTGGATATTATCAAAGAAGTCATCGTTGTGTCCTATATCTTGCGTAAGAGTAAGCTCTTCTTTAAAGAAAGTATCTTTAGGGTCTTCAGAAATATTTAATGATATATTATTAGGTAAGACATCATCTGGAGTGACATTGAGTAAAGCATCATAGTTGATATTTTTCGTAGACATTTGTTTTGGTTTGGGAGCAATCTCCAATAAGTCATCATAACTTACTTCTTCTTGTAACTCTTCGGTTTGCTCTTCTATATCTTCTGTGAAAAGTTCAAACTGTTCAATAATAGCCTGGTCTTTGGCTTGTTGTATCTTCTCTTTAAGTGTCAGTGGTTTTTTTTCTTCTTCAGTGGCTATTTCTTTTACTTCAAGCATAGATTCTTCAGGAGTAGGAGTCACTTCCCTTGGTACTGCTTTTTCTTCTTGAGAAGTTCTTTGAATAACAGTTGTTTCTGTAGGCGACTCAATATATGCAGAAATGAGTCTTTGTGCCTGTGCATAATTATGATCATTGAGCATGGCTAGTATCTCTCTCATTTTACTGTCCGTTTTAAGTAAACCAAGCTTCAGTACCTGAAGCTGAATAGTTTCAGTATCTGTCATAGAGATGGCAAGTTTGATGATAGCTAAACGCTTTTTAGTCTGATTCATACATATTTCCTACAATAAGTGTTTGATAAGTATAACGAAAATGTGCTTTACAAAACTGTTTACATTTTATAGTACGAATTTGAAGTTTTAAAATAGTGATGGTTTTAACCTTTTTTGACAAAAATGTGACAAAACTTAATTATAATTCTTGCATATATTAGTTATAAGGGGATGAAAAAATGAATGCAGAATATATTTTATATGCAGCCGTTATTATCGTAGTCATAGCGTTTGTTGCATTGCTATACATATTTATTATAGGTATGAAGAAAAAGATTGTGAATAAAAAAATAGATAAATTTTCAATACGAAGTGGTAAAAAAGTCACACAGAAAGAGTTGGAAAAAATCTTAAAGTATATAGAGAAAAATAAGAAATATTTAACAGCGAGTGCCTATAAAATAGGTATGTATAAAATCGACAAAGCAAGAATGCGTATAGTAGAATAAGCTATATAAATAACTTACAGGTTTGCTGACAACGCCAATAGTCTACAAGAGTTCTCTAAAATAGAAATCTTTTTTGCCATTTCTGTGATATCTCTGTCATAAGAAATAAGCCCAAATCCCTTAATAAGAAGTAAGTGTGTGTCATGTTTTTGAAAAAATTGAGGTATTTCATAGGGTGCACGTTCTAACCAATCATCTATATTTTTAGGGTCATAAACGATGACTTCTCCTAACACTTTTTTACCATAAAAATCCGCAGGAGAGACTTTACCATGTTTGAGTGAATAGGCTGTAGCATAAGGCGGCATAGTATAACTGACGTACTTAGCATTGGGGATAGTTTCGTAGATGTGTTCATGAATATGAACATCTGAATTTGCTAGATTCCAGCGGTAATCTCTTTTTAGGCAGTCTAATTTTACAAGTGACGCTTCGCACACTTCATCAAGTATGGTATCTTTAGAATTGATAATAAATCCACTGGTACTTACTCTTGCGGAGATAGAACCATGATAGACAGAAAAAAAATTTTTGTTAAACAGAGAAAGTGAAATATGTTTGATGTCATCTATGAGGTGCTTATCCATGAATACGAAACCTTTATTAGGATTATTTCGCTATTATAACATTGATAATTAAAATGTGGGCAAAGCCCAAAGGATTTCAATGCAAACACCTCATATACCTGTACTTTTAGATGAAGTACTGGAAAGTTTTTCAACTGTGCCTGAGGGGTATTTTGTAGATTGTACACTAGGATATGCCGGGCATAGCTCTGAAATGTTAGAAAAATATACACACTTGAAACATATAGGTATAGATAGAGATGATGAAGCTTTGGCTTTTTCTAAAAAACGTTTAGC
>JALULG010000195.1 GCA_027040785.1 bacterium | reverse complement strand
ATATTCAGCAGTTATATCCTTCATGTGTGCAAGTTGATGATCATTTGTAAAACGCAGGTTATTATTTACTTGTATATCTCTTGCATAATCGTCAATACCAACGCTGTCACCGTCAACTCCGAGCGGATGGAAATCCATCATACCTAATTCGCCTCTAAGACTATCCTCATTAACGTCTCCCTGATCACCCGGATAGGCTGGGTCCCAATCCGGACGCGGACCTACATATCCTACCGAAGCTATATTGTAGAAAATATTATTTTGAACGATAAAATCCGAGTCATAGCGATTCCAAAAAATATCATTACCAACACAACCTACAAAAGTATTATGTTTATACTTTTGGATTCCATGAGGGCCATCGCCCAAATAATCCAAAGCACGACCGTATCCGATAACCGTGTTATTATAAAAATTATAATCAAGACTATCACCGGCCCAGTATCCGAAATACCCTTCATGCCAACGCGGCGGGTTCCAACCCTGCCAAAAGATATTATTTGTAATGTTCATCGTGATATTGTTCAAACCGGGATTATAATAAAGAACATAAAGGTGATTGACAACGCAATGGTCTATTGTTAATGTAGAACCGGCTGTCAACAGCTTTACAAACCAGCTAATATGACGAAGATCATCAAGCACCCAGCCAGTAATAGCCACGTTTTTAACGGTAAGATCTCCACTCGCTTCAACCATTGGATTAAGCACAGGATTACCGGCGAGTTCAAACCCAACCAGTTGAGCGGGTGGATCTTCAGCCGGTTCGGTTTCACCGATAATTGTTGTGTTTTCGGCTATTTGAATTATCTTATCTGTTACATACACTCCGCCTCGTTTTAACAGCAAGGTTTTACCGGGGTTATTATCAATAGCATCAGGTAAAGTATTAAAACCCGGATCCACGGTTACAGTATCTTGAGCAAAAGTTGTGCTGGTAAAAATTAGCGCCATACCTATCAGCGCCAGAAAACTTTTCTTAAACAAGTTAATCATTTTTACTCTCCATTTGTTTAAATAAATAAATTTTTAAACTATGCCAAAAGATGGCTTCGTCAATTAAAGACGTACCTTGTGCCCTCTTTTTTCCCCTCCTTTCTTATTTTTAATTTGACAATTTGGTTTTGAGTAACTGTCTGCATTTACCTCCCTTCCATTTTTTAGTTAGACTTATTGAACCTATTAATTTGTGATTTTTTAAAATGAAACTTAAAATTGATATCTCAGACCTATATCCGTTGTCCACCCATAATTCTCCTGATGCGCTAAAAATTTGGGGTAATATGTTAGTGTTTGCCTGTCGGGCCAATTGTTTAGGTTGTTAAGATTCCAATAAAAAGTTAACCCTTTAATAAAAAGCTTTTGAGATAGCTGGGCGTCAAATCGCAACAAATGATCCGTACTTACATCTAA
This sequence comes from bacterium, assembly GCA_027040785.1. Taxonomy (GTDB): domain Bacteria; phylum Patescibacteriota; class Patescibacteriia; order JAACEG01; family JAACEG01; genus JALULG01. The sequence continues at coordinate 596 of JALULG010000195.1, read as the reverse complement.
AGATTTAACGTTTGCCTGTGCATTCTGAATTGTTTTACCCTGATAGTAAACGGAAAATCGGCCGGAAAAGCCTCCCTTTTCATAACCAATGGTAACATTGCTTATCATTTTAGGCATACCTATAATTGTATTTACACGAGAAGAATCTTTCCCTACTTGTTTTACATAAGGTGGTTCCGGAATCCTTATACGTTCCGCATAAAAGAATGGGTATCTTGTTTCCGAATCCATAAAAGTCATATTCAGATTTAAAAGTAAGCCATCCAGAAATCCTGGAAGATACCAGAAATGCGTTTGCCAACTAAACTCTAAACCTTTAACAAATCCGGGCCATTTATTATTAATCGGTGCAGTATAAAACTTTCCTAAATAGGCATCCGGAAGTCCGAATTTCTTCGGATCCGTAATATTGACGGTATAGTTTAAGACCTGATCGGTTATTTTTTTATAAAATAAACCAACATCAAATAAACCGATTACGTTTGAATAAAATGATACGGATAGATCATAATTATAATTCGATTGGGGCTTTAACGCCATATTACTTTTGATAATGTTAACATGTTTTTCTTAATATTTGGGGCTTTTCATTTTGG
>JALULG010000194.1 GCA_027040785.1 bacterium | reverse complement strand
GTTTAATTATATTATCTTAAATATTTTTTATGTCATTAGCTCGCAAAGTAGCTTTTAATTCTTTAATTCAAATATCCGGCAGATTTATTGCCATTTTTTTAGGTATTTTGCTTTTTGGAATTATGGGCAGATATTTAGGGCCAACCCGCTTTGGAAATTATACAACGATCGTTTCTTTCTTGCAATTTTTTGCGATTTTATCGGAAATGGGCTTAACCCTCTCAACTCTGCAAATGATATCAAAACCACAAGCCGATGAAGAAAAAATTATCAACAACGTTTTAACGCTTAAAACGATTTTAAATATTTTTTTCTTGACAATAGCCGTGATATCGGTTTTTTTCTTTCCTTACCCTAAAATTGTTAAAATCGGGACATTTATTTTCGCTTTTTCTTTCCTTTTTGTGAATATAAACCCAATTTTAAGCGTTTTGTTTCAAAAAAAATTGCAAATTACCAAGGTTACCTTAGTGGATTTAATCAATAAAAGTCTTTTATTGATTTTTGTAATTATCATTATTGATTTAAAATTAGGATTATTAAGTATTATTGCCGGAGGAGTGATAACCGCCTTTCTGTCATCAAGTTTTCTTTTACATGCCACTTCAAAATTTATTAAATTAAAATTAGAATTTGATTTTCCTTTTTGGAAAAAAATCATCCAAAAATCATGGCCGATCGCTTTATCAATAGCTTTTAATTTGATTTATCTTAAAACAGATACTATTATTCTTTCTTTGTTTTACGATCAAAAAACAGTTGGATTATACGGGGTCGCTTTTCAATTTTTTGAAATTTTATTATTTGTTCCAACAATGCTTATGGGGCTGATACTTCCGATCATGACATATACTTGGACTGAAAAAAATTTAAAAAAATTTAAAAAAATATTCAAAACCACTTTTGACATAATTATTTCAATGGCGATCCCGTTAACCGTTGGCGCTTATTTTTTGGCTGAAAAAATAATTATTTTAATTGTTGGAAAAGATTTTATTGCCTCAGCTCCTATTTTAAAAATTATTGTTTTAGCCTCTTCAATAGTTTTTATCGGCACTTTTTACGGACATATAATAGTGGCTATCAATAAGCAAAAACAAATGGTTTGGGGCTATGCCGTTACTGCAATCATCGGTCTTTTAATTTACCTTACTTTAATCCCCAAGTTTTCTTATTATGGAGCTGCCTGGGGAACCGTTATCACGGAAACAATAATCGCTTCCATTTGCTTTTATTTTATCACCAAAAATACAAAAATATGGCCTGATTTTTCAATTATTTTTAAAGTAATAATCGCCAGTTTGATGATGGGCTGTTTTTTATATTATTTTAAAGAAAAAAGTATTTACTTTTTACTCCCAAGCGCCGGAATAATTTACTTAATCACCCTCTATTTAATTGGAGGCGTTAAAAAAGAATTAATTCAAGAAATATTAAAAAATGAATGAAAAAATATTTATAATTTCAGTCGGGATATTAAGTTTTTTTGTTTTTTTTATCTTCTTTAATTTAACACCTGATTTTTGGTTTCAAAACAAAGTAAAAAACGGGATCAGATTAACCAGAGATACCGCTGATTATCATATATATTTTTTTAGAACAAATTGGATCGAAAAAAAAGATATTCCATACACAAATAAAAGTATTCAAGAGTACCCGCAAATAGCCTTGATGTTTATCAGTATTCCTCGTTTACTTTCAAATAATTTTATAAATTTTAGCAATATTCTTATTTTAATGTTAGGAATATGTTTTCTATTACTACTTTTAAGTACCTTAAAATTATTAAAAAAATTAAATAAAAATTTTAATTATATTTGGCTTTTGTTTTTACCGTCTTTTCTTTATTTTACATTTTACAGATTTGATATTTTCCCGGCATTATTGGTTCAATTAACAATACTTTTATTTTTAAATAAAAAATACAAAAGTTCTTTTGTATTATTGGGAATTGCAGTTCTGACAAAATGGTATGCTATTTTAATATTACCGGCATTTTTAGCTTATTTAATAC
>JALULG010000193.1 GCA_027040785.1 bacterium | reverse complement strand
AATTATGTACGTAGGAACAACAGCTAAATAACTTTTATGTCCACCTAAAATTGTCCCTAAAAATATTCTAATAGCAAAAGGTACAATTAATAGACATAAGCTTAAATTATTTTTCATGTGTTATTACTCATTTTACCAAATCTGACTCTGTTCAAAAAAAATTTTCAGAATGAAAAAGTTTCGCATATGCTTATAGAGGATTCAAGTTGCAATAATTACTTAGTTTTCAATTCTTAAATTTTTAGGTGGAGTCAAATAAGTATTATAGTTATTTATAATTTCTTGTAGCTTAAAGGTCTTTTCCAAATATTCTTTTTTAATTCCAGAGCCCTTACATTGTGAATCATCCTTCAAGGAAAAGTACGTTTCTTCACTGAAAGAAGGATTAATTACCAATGAATCCCGTTCATTTTGAATTAATTTAACATATTCAAAAAAATTGTCTTTTTTAAACTCCATATTTTTATAAATGATAAATGGTACTTGATGATTACTAGTAAAATAGCAATTCTTATAAGCCGAAAAAGACAAAATTTTGGGGGGGATCACTAAGGTAGGTCCATTAGTAAACGCAACAATATTATTAAACATTTTTATTTTTGATGGGGCATCATATGCCCAAATTCCTCCTTGTTGTAAAGGTGCAGTATTATAAACGCATGTATTGTTATATATAACCACCTCATCAGGATCTAGTGATGCATTAGAAATGTAAATCCCACCATTTTTGTTTTTGGGATTAGTTCCACCATTCCTAAGAATTAAATTATGATAAACCTGAGATCCACCTCCATGATTTCCTGTATTAATTGCACATGCATCATTATCATGGATATAATTATATCTATAAATGGTCTCTGTCTGCCTGGATTCTCCCCAAGACGCTATTACACAATCTAATTTGTTATTTATACTAGAATTACCAACATCGTAAACTTCATTATATTCAACTATATTTCCTTTACAATTACCAGAAGAACCAATAAAAATACCTCCAACATCACCTCCTTTTGAACGAGCCAATTTTCCGATTGAATAAATGATATTATAACATATTCTTCCATTAGAAGTGCCTTGGCGAAAATATATACCACATCTGCCTAAATTAAATAATTTGCAAAAGGCAACTTTAGGTTCTAACGCATTATCTATGGCAATCCCCTTGTTTTCACAATTATAAATATTACATTTAATAATATTAATTCCTTTAATTTTTTTGCTTTCTCCTTTAAAATATATAGCGGCATAACCATCTTCTGAACAATCAAATTTGGTTATGTCAAAGTCTTTAATTGTTATATATGATTGATCTACTGCTGAAATCGCAGTCTGATAAAAGCCATATTCAATCTTCCAATCCGCTGGAGAACCGTAATTAGGCCTAAAATATATTTTTGGTCCAGGCGCCCTGTACCATTTTCCATCAATACATTCTTTACTTGTTGCCTGTAATAATAATTTGCTACTAACAAAAAAAGCATGTCCAGTACCTGCTGGAATAGCTTTAGACCAGACACCATTGCCTTCATATTTCCATGAACCGGTCAAGGTTCTCCCACCATAAATAATTGGATTAGGCCCCTTTCCGTATGCTCCTAATTCTATCGGGTGATCCGGAGTGCCACTCGCTCCAATTTTGATGGTGCCATAAAAAATGGTACCTCTTTTTTGTAAATATTTATTGCCAGATTCCCATGTGACTGAAGACCAAGATTTAAATGGAAATTCAATGGTACCCAACTCTTTCTTTTTCGTGCTGCTAGGATCAATATAGACAGTTTTAGCAAACAAATTAAGTGGACAAATGATAACAAACCAGAACATACAAAAAATTTCTACTATTCTTTTATTTTTCATTTGCTGGTTACCATTATATATATTTTAATAACATTGAACTGAACAACCCTCGTCTATAAGACGAGGGGTTCAAGAGGGGTCGATTTCAAATCGACTATCATCTATTACTGGTTCTCCCTCTTGTTCTTGAATGTACTGTTGAATCATTTCATCTGTAATA
>JALULG010000192.1 GCA_027040785.1 bacterium | reverse complement strand
TAATAAAGCAAGTAAAAAACTTGTTTTTTTATCTTTTGAATAAAGTTGAGTTGTTTGAAAAAAGAAATAAAAAACTAAAAAACCGGCCAATAAATTAATAAAAACAAAAGAGAAATTGATATTTTGAAAAAAAACATTTAAAAAACCGGCTGTTTTAACATACAAAAAATAGCCCGGGGGATGAGGTTGGTGATCAAACAAAGAATAATGTTTTGTTCCCAACGCCAATTGACCGGCATCCCAATCATACAAATATCGCGAAATCGTAAAAAAAGAAATAAGAAAATACAAAAAGAAAAATACAAAAAAATATTTTTGAATATTTTTATTCATAAGACTTATTTTAAAAGTATCAGCCAATCTTTATCTTCGTAAACTTTTTTCCAATTCAAAACTTTAATGTTTTTTTTGGAAATTTTAACGATCAATTCTTTACCACCATTCGGATAATTATCTTGCCAGAAAAATAAAGGATAATAATCTTCATTGCCGTTTTTATATAACATTAAAGCGTTAATCGGAGTATTTTGAATTATTTGAGTAAATTCTTTTTCATTTGATTCAGACATTTTTTTTAATAAAGCCATTCTTTGGGAGTATTTACTGACCGGATGAGAAAAATGCGGATTATAAGCGATAAAATAATGAATCGGTAAATAAATATTTAAAGCCGGCCGCCCACTGCTTAACCAAATTTTTTTCTCTAAATTCGGAACATTTTTTTGGAGAATTTTTGCAAACCCTTCTTCTTTGGGAGGGGCTAAATCTTTTTCTATCTGATTTCTAACCACCGGATCGTCAACAAAAGAAACCATTGGCCAAAATATCAATGAAAAAACCAATAAAAAAATTTTAATAAAATTTTGTCTTTTCTCTGATAAATTTAAAACATATTTCTTCCATAAAAAAACAAATAAATAAGCTCCGGAAAGGGCTGAAATTGCCGATCCCAAAAACAAATATCCTTTGGATGCCTGAGCCGGAAAACCACCAAAAAGAAACACTAAAATATTTAAAAATTGATAAATATAAATAAAAATAAATAAAATCAAAATATTCCTAATAAAAGAACTTTTAAAAAAAAGCAAAGATATTAATGAAAAAAACCAAAGCAAAGAACGCCAAGATAAAAGCTTAAAAGGTAAAAAAGTGTTAAAATCTTGCGGAACAAAATAAACCGCTTGCCAATTTTCTATTCCTTTTTGAAATGATAATAATAGAGGCACCAAATATGGAGATGATATTAAAAAAATTATTAAACCGACCATTAAAAAACGAAAAAGAGATTGTTTTTTATTTGTTTCTTTCAAAATCAAAAAAAACAAAGCCGGAATAAGAATAAACCACCAAAAATAATAAGTTAAAAACAAAATTCCTCCGGAAATTCCGAAAAAAAGCCAAATCTTAGATGTCCATTTTTTTATTTTCAAAGCATCTAAAAACAAAGCATACCAAAAAACACCTCCTATGGCCGGCAAAGTTTCATAGGGCTTTAAAATAATATTGTTAAAATCGGTAAAAATAAAAAAGAATATTGAAGAAGAAAGCCAAAACCAGGGTTCTTTTAAAATTTTATCTTTTATTTCAAGGCCTTTTAAAATATTTTGATAATAAAATTTTTGCCAAAAAAAGATACCGATAAACCATAAAAAAATTGTTATCAGAACCCCCATTTTAGCAACACTAATCGCATTTTGAGCAAAAATCTTACCGATTAATCCCATTAGCCAAAAATATAAAGGCGGATAAAAAACCGGTAGATTTTGATAATAAAAATCATTCCAAAAATTTCCTTTCAAAACCTGAGTTAAAAAAGCGCTTACAAACATTTCATCACCATTATTGCCCCACCACATTTTTTGCAAAGGATAACTTAAAATCAAATAAAAAAGAGAAAAAGTTAAAGAAAGAAACCAAGCAAATGTCCTTGCTTTGGCTTTTTTAAAAATTAAAAACAAAACAATCAAAAAAGCCGAAAATAACAATATTTTCGTTAAAGCGATAATTTTAATTGTTTCCAGTGA
>JALULG010000191.1 GCA_027040785.1 bacterium | reverse complement strand
GTGATGGAATAGATGTATCAAGAGTTAAGTTGTTTAATAATGGTAAATTTATACTTTCAACTTTTTTTCTGTACTAAATGTATCTAAAATTATTGAATTTGCAAGTAAAAGAAATATACTAGCAGAAATTAGTTTATAAAAAATAAAAACGAAAATTAAAAAAAGAAAATGTAAATAAAAAAAATAATATGGAATGTGTTTTTTGTAAAATTATTAAAGGAGAAATTCCTTCATATAAAGTTTATGAAGATGAAAGTGTTTATGCTTTTCTGGATATAAATCCGGTAAATTTTGGCCATACTTTGGTTATTCCAAAAAAACATTATGAAAATATGGAAGAAATAGATAAAAAAATTTTGTGTGATCTTATTAAGGTTGTTAAGAAAATCGGTGGGGCAATAAAAAAAGGATTAAAAGTTGAAGGGTATAATATCAATTTAAACAACGGTTCGGTTGCCGGACAAGTGGTTCCTCATTTTCATTTTCATATAATTCCGAGATTGGAAAATGATGGTTTAAAATTATGGGATCAGGGGGAATATAAAAACGGAGAAGCGGAAAATGTTTTAAATAAAATTAAAAAAGAATTATAAAAATTATGGAAAATAAAAAAGTAATTTTAGTTTGTGGAGGGGCCGGTTTTATCGGTTCCAATTTTATTCATTATATTTTAGAAAAATATCCCGATTATAAGGTGGTGAATTATGATAAATTAACTTACGCGGGTAATCTAAATAACCATAAGAAGATTGAAAATAATCCGAACTATAAATTTGTTCAAGGTGATATTGTTGATTTGGAAAAACTTAATGAGGTGATTAAAGAAAATAAAATTACTCATATAATTAATTTTGCGGCTGAAACCCATGTTGATCGTTCCATTCACGGAGGGGCAAAAGAATTTGTTTTAAGTAACACTTTGGGAGTGCAAATGATTTTAGACGCGGTTCGTTTTAATGAAATTGAAAAATTTATCAATGTTTCCACTGATGAAGTTTACGGAGCATTGGAATTGGACGATGAAAATATTTTTACCGAAGAAACCCCGATAACGCCGAATATGCCTTATGCGGCCGCCAAAGCCGGGGGAGATTTAATGTGTAATGCTTATTTTAAAACCCATAATGTTCCGGTGATAGTTACTCATTGTTCCAATAATTACGGACCTTATCAGTTTCCGGAAAAATTAATTCCTTTTTTTATTTTTAAAATATTAAAAGGAGAAAAGTTACCGGTTTATGGTGACGGTTTAAACATTCGGGATTGGATACATGTTCGTGATCATGTAAAAGCTTTGGATTTATTATTGCATAAAGGGAAAAACGGTGAAATTTACAATATCGGTTCAGACAATGAAAGAAGTAATATAGAACTGACAAAATATATTTTGGATTATTTTGATAAGAGTGAGGATATGATTGAATATGTAAAAGATAGGCCGGGACATGATAGGCGTTATGCCATAGATGCGACCAAAATCAAAAAACTCGGCTGGCAACCCGATTATCCAAAAGAAAAATTCAAACAAGGATTGAAAGAAACGATTGAATGGTATTTGGATAATAAAGATTGGGTTGAAGATCTTTGGAAAAAGAAAGATGAGATGAATAAATTTCAAGAAGATTTTTTTACCAAAAAACAATGAGCTTAAATTTTAAACAATTTAAGTTAAAAAGTGTCAAGACTGAAAAATCCTTGATGATCCCGATAGAATTAAAGGACTATATTGATTTTGAAGTTAAAAGAGTTTATTTTGCTACGGATTTTAATGTTAAAACCGGGGCTCATTGCCATAAAATAGAGAAAGAATTTTTCATTTTGCAAAAAGGATTTTGTACCGCCGTGATAGACAGAGGAAATGGCCTGGAGGAGATAAAAATGACAGCTCCGGATTCGGCTATTTATGTTGGCAATTATGTTTGGCATCATTTTAAAGATTTTTCCGATGACGCCGTTTTATTGGCTTTATCTTCAACCAATTATCAATCGGACAGGTCTGATTATATAGAAGATTATAATGAATATAAA
>JALULG010000190.1:13814-19770 GCA_027040785.1 bacterium | reverse complement strand
GCTTAAAAAAATACCTAAAATTAAAGCTAAAAAAGGCGTAAACAAAGACAAAAATCTTAATTCCGGGGGAACCAAAAAAATAAAAAAGAACAAAAGAGAAAGAACAGACAATAAACTTATTTTTTCCAAAAAATCGTCTTTTTTTTGAAAAAATTGTTTTATCTCCCACATTAAAGCCAACAAAAAAAGAGAAATATAAATAAAGGAAGTCGCATTTCCCAAAATATTCCAAATATCATTAATATTTTTAAGATAATCTTTGCTTAAGTTTCTGTTTAAATGCCAAGGAGATTTTTGCTTTAAAAGACCGGCCCATTGCAAATCAAAATGACCTAAAGTTTTATACATCATCAGATTAAAAATTATCACCGGTGAAATAATCGCCAAAACTATTAAAAAGGATAAATACAGTTTTTTCTCTTTAAAATAATCTTTTTTCCAAAATAACAAATAGAAAAACAAAACCGGCAAAATATACAAAGCCGTATATTTTGTCAACAATAAAAAACCGAGAGAAAGCCCGAAAAAAAGCCAATTTTTTTTATTTTTCAAAAATTCTCCAAAATAATATAAAGTTAAAACAGAAAAGAAAATCACCCCTATTTCCAAATAATTTACTTTGGCGAACCAAATAAAAAAAGGATTTAAAATTAACAAAAAAACGCTTAATAATGCGGTTTTCTTATTTCTGTTTTTCTTAATAAATAAATACAAAACAAAAATACTTGCCAAGCCCAAAATAACCGAAGAAAGTTTGGCTAAAAAAATTTTATCTCCAAAAATAAGAAAAAAATGCTGCCACCAAATCATTAAAGGTGGATGATCGTGATTGGAAAATTTTCCCCACCAAGGCATTTTATCAAACAATTGTAAGGTGGTCGGTTGTCCATCGGCAAACATAAAATCTATCGGACCAATCGCTCGCGTACTGTAAATAGCATCATCACCGGTTAATCCTCCTTTTGATAAATTAAAAAACAATAAAAAACCGACTGATAAAAAAATTAAAATCAATAAAAAATTTTTTTTAATAAAATTCATAAAATAGATATAAATAAGTTTTTTTTATTATAACAACCGAAAAAAAGCAAGGCAAGGAAATAAGATTACACCCCTCGACACGAGACCCCCCATGTCATGATGAATCCCCCCCATGTCATGCTGAATTTATTTCAGCATCTCAGAGGAAAAAGAAATGTCTAAAAACAACGAGACCCTGAAATAAATTCAGGGTGACAGTGGATTTTAACACGAGATTCTGAAATGTTTAGAATAACAGTGGAATTGACACGAGATTACACCCCTCTGTCATGCTGAATTTATTTCAGCATCTTTTTCCCCCATGTCATGCTGAACTTGTTTCAGCATCTCGGAGGAAAAAAGGAATGTCTAAAAAACCACGAGATCCTGAAATAAATTCAGGGTGACATATCTTTAATACAAACAAACACAAAACCCCGCTCCAAAGAGAACGGGGTTTGTGTTGTTATTGTAAAATGTTATTTACATTTTACTTAACAAATGAACTAGTTACCGATTACGTAGGCACTGGTTGTTGGACTAAATCCTAGACCATTAACGGCATAACCGTTATACCATTGTCCGTAAGCGGTAGCGTTAGCTCCATCGGTATCTAAACCTTTGTCGCAAACATTATCAGACCAAACAAAGTTTCCTTGATTGTTGGCTGAATATCCGTCTGCAACATTTCCGGCTGTTTTAGAACCTCCACTGGCAGTGGTTCCAATATCAGCAGAAGTTGAGGTAGCGGTATCACCTAACATGGTAACACTTACATAATCTCCGGTACTTACATCAGCAACGGTTCCCCAAACATAGAAAGTTTTTGAATCCCCGGCAGGAATTTCAATCGCTTCCTTGGAGCCACCGGCTGAAATATCTGGATTGTCAAATGTAGTGGTGTAATAATGGTAACCATCGTCTCCGACAGGACCACTGGCAGCACCAACTACATTACCATCTTCATCTTTAATACTTACTTCATTAACCTCACATCCACTGGTTGCGATTGCAAATGTAGCTCTGTAAAGTAGAACCTCATTTGCGCTATCAGCGGAAACTTTGAAGGCAAAGATCTTTTGAGAACCGGTTTGTAAGCTGGTTGCGGCTCCAAGATCCGCACCGGTCTCAGAATAAGTAACAGTTGGTCTTGATTTATGTAAAATCATTGCCGAACTGGTTGATCCTTGATAAGTTTCACTGGTAATCTCAACATTAGATTGAACTCCGGTTGTTTTAATACCATCGGTTCCACCAATACCAACTTTAACATCGGCGGCGGCGGTACCAGGAGCATTATCGTTATCAGGATCAATGGTACTGAAATCAGCTTTAACGGTTAAGATTTTTTCACCTCCGGCAGGAATTGTTATTGTTCCTGTGTCAAAGATGAATTCATAATAACCGGTTGAAGGAATACTATGAGAAGCTAATAAATTGCTTCCATCATAGATAGATACGCTAATGATATCTTGGTAGTTTCCGGTGTTTGTACCACCTAATCCACCATCGGTAACAAAGATTTTCAACTTATCCAAGTCTAAATCTTCATATTTTGCTTTCAATCTGATTTTGTCCATTTCGTTTCCGGTTGATCCGGCAACAACAAGAGCGGTTGATGGATTTCCGGAAGTAGAAATGGTTAATGTTCCGCTTGATAGATAAGTTAAAGTTGCTCCATCACTAGCTGTAACGGTTGGAGTGATGGTATCACCGGTCGCTTTACCGTAAGCGGTAACGGCGGCACTGCAAGTAATACCGAATTGTGAAGAATCAGTAGCGGTTGCGCTTGATTCAATATCACCTTTCAATTGAACGGTTACTTGACCGCCGGCAGGAATAATCAATGGTTCACTCAAAGCAAATGTTGAAGTGGCTCCATCATCATCACTGCTTGGTTTGTCTTTTCCGCTTGGTTCCAAAGCAACACCATCAGCATAAAGAGTTAAGTTGGTGGCGGCTGAAGAACTGGCGGCAAGAGCGATTGAAGTTACTCTTACATCTTCTCCTGAATTTGAAGCATCAAAGGTCCAAGAACCTAATAATACGTCAGAAGCCCCGATAATTACATTACCGTCTGCCGGTAAAGTATCACGAGTAACAGTCAAAGCACCACTCTTAACTGTTTGAGTGTTGGTACTGATAGCTGTTGAAGGAGAAGCGGTAATTGTTTCACCGGTTACGGTTCCTTCAGCGGTAATTCCGCTACTTGGAGTAATTGAAGCGTAAAGAGTGTCATCACCTTCCCAACCTGAATTTGATTGTAGGTCACCCCTTACTCTGTAAACATTGTCTCCAACAGGAACGGTAAAAGTATCTGAGAAAGATACTGAGCCACTGCTTGGATCGGTAGGACCGGCTACAGTGTTACCATCGGCGTCAATCAACTCAACATTTGTTAAGTTTGTAGAATTAACGGTTGTTGATGACAAACTCATTGTGACTGCTGTAATATCAATCGGTTCACCTTTTGCGGTAAATTGGAAAGCACCGATGATTTGATCATCAGCTACGGTAATATCACCTGAACCAACAGTATTACTCTTTGAAACGGTCAAAGTTCCGGTTGAAATGGTAAATTGGTTGTCACTCAAAACAGGACTGTTTGAGCTTGAACCGGTACCGGAATAACTTGGAGTAATATAATAACCGTAAGATAAACCTTTTACAAGCAAATCAGTTGATTTGTAAATACCCAAGTCAACTGTTCTGGCTGAACCGTCAGATACATCAGCTTTTACTTGAAATTGAGCGGTTTCTCCTTTATCAAGAGTTACCGGATCAAAATCAAAGCTAACATATTTACCGTCAACGGTTCCATCAGCCAATTTAACACCGTCTTGCAATAATTCAATATTTGTCAAATCTGTTCCCAAAGTAGCGCTACCACCTTGGTAAACTTTAACTTGACTAAATTGAACTTTTTCAGCAGAACCGGCAACAACTTTGAAAGAAAAGAAAGTATAATCTTCTTCTCCAACTTTTACTGAACTTGAAGTAGCATTTGTGTAAGCCCCTCTGGAAACGGTTGCTGTACCAATAGAAATTGAACCATTGGTTGTTTGATAATTACCGGTAATTGGTAAATCACCATTAACCGTTCCGTTAGCCAAATTAACTTCAACCAATGACAAGCTTGGAGTTTCACCGGCATATGAAGCCAATGATCCCATATTAGCCGCCAAAATGATTGATTTGGTTGTTCCGGCTTTTACTACAAAGTCTTTTGTAAAAGTTGCTCTGTGTTGTGAATTTAAAGTTTTGCTGGTTGTATTGATTGGAAGCATTGTATCTGCATCAATCAAATCCAAGCTTGAAAAAGCGCTGTCACTGGCAAGACCGGTTCTTTGAACCACTATGCTATCAACAGTAACATCGCCGTCAGCGCTCGCTGTTAAATTGATTTTTGTAAACGGAACACGAGCGGCGTTTGAAACAACAATTCCTGAAGCAGGAGTATCAGCGGCCAAGGCTACTGTTAATCCGCTTCCAACGCTTGTTGAACCGCTACCACCGGTTACATCTGTAAATTCAGCGCTGGTTAAAGCCGGACCATCAGGATAAGTAATACTGTCCGGACAAGTAATTACGAATTCATCTCTAAAATTGTTAGCGGTAAATCCTTCTGATGAAATAGCGCGTTTTTTACCGTCTTGAATATAATAAACAGTTGATGAACCGGCATATTTAATCAAACTTCCATCAGGATGCTTATCAGTGGTAATAGCGCTTCCTTTTTGGTAGTTTACAAAATATGATTCATCAATATCAGTGATTCTTTGAGCCCAGTTAGGACCATACAAAGTATTGGCGCGAGCCTCAGAATCAATATGTCGCAATACACCTCCCGGTGTTACTGCGTAAGTTTTTGGATCTGTTTGGATTTTTACCAATTTTGTACCAGGTCTGATAGTAACGTTACCACCAATTTCAATAGCAGCTACTTCTGCATCGGTAATTGTTTTAACGGTAGAAAAATCAGGATACCAGCTGAAATATGTAGCTTCGTTAGGAAACACATATCTTTTTCCGTCGGCAGCATAGTAATACACTGAAGAATCACTACCTTTAATTAAATCACCCGCAGAAATTGTAGCAGCCATTGCAGGCATAAGAGACGCTAGCCCCATAGACCATACAGTTGTGGCAAACACTACTGCGATTGTGAATAATTTTTTCATAATTTATTTTTCTAGATCGTTTTATCTGTGAATCGTAAGTTTTACTTAAAATTCAAACAAATAAAACGAAAAATTTTATTTAATCCGCTATCGCCTTACGGCCCGACCTTTCTAGACAACGGAAATTAACAATATATATAATCATACGATTATTTATCTAAAAAATTAAGTGTTGAAGTGTTTTCTTTATCTTCTAACAAATCCATTGTTCCCGAAGACATTTTATCATTATTATCTATAATTTCAATGGTTGTTGTGGTTGTAGTACTGTTTTCATCGCTATTTTTTAATTCTGTTTCTTTATTTTCAGTTTTACTCTCATCTCTGTTATCAAGTTTATCCTTAAAGTCAACCGTTGTATTACTCAATTTATCTTTTGATTCTTCTATTTTCGCCAACGCAGCCACAAATTTCTTATTCATTAAATCATTTTTAGCGTCTTTTAAATTTGCCACTATCTCTTTATCTCCTTTTGCCTTCGCTATTTTAATGGTTTCATTGATTTTATTATCAATTTTTTCAATAATTTCCGGATCAGTTTGTTTTTTGCTTTTGACAATTACACTTAACGCCTTTAAATTTGTTTTATCAATTTCAGCAATTGTTTTATCAATGATTTGTTCCGACTTATCATTTTTAACCTTTTTTTGAATTTTAGATAAAAAATATTGAAATTCAGCCGTTTTATCCTCTATTTTTTCAGCATTTTTCAACTCTTTTTTTGAAATCAAATTCTCTTGAACGGGAATAAAATC
>JALULG010000190.1:2078-13804 GCA_027040785.1 bacterium | reverse complement strand
CCGTTAACCTGTCTTTATCGTTTTTTAAAGCTAATTTATTTAATTCCTTTATTCTGTTATCAACCATATCCAATTGCATAGCTATTTTCCTATCTTTATCAAAAACAAAAACCATTTGAGCCTTTTCTCCTCCTCGTTTCAAAAAATATAAAAAATCTCCCGGCAAACTGTTATCTGCTCCAACTTTTAAAATACCACCTCCCAAAACCAAAAATATCGCCATAATTAAAACACCGGCCGGTCTCATTATAAAATCATGAAAAAATTCTCCGGAAAATTTAACAAAATACAAAAATTCAGCCCAAACATTCAACTTTTCAGGAGAATTTTCGCTATTGATTTTAGCCAAAATTTCCTGACGAGCTTCCTGTTTCCATCTTTTAGAAGGCTGAATTTTTTGTAATTCTTTTAATTGTTCAGCAAAATTTGACATTTTTGCTTTAATTAAAATTAAAATCTTTATCTATACTAATAGACGTTAAAAAAACAAAAACGTTACAGTTTGTACTTTTTTTAAAAATATTTCAAAATTTCGTGTCAATCTCACTGTCGTCCCGAACTTGATTCAGGATCTCGTGGTTTTTAAATTTACTTTCTTTCCCTCTGAGACCCTGAAATAAATTCAGGGTGACTATACTCCCTCTGTCATGCTGAATCTTGTGCTGAATTTATTTCAGCATCTCTTTCTCCCATGTTATATTGAACTTGTTTCAGTATCTCGGGGGGGGGTAAAACCTTAAAATTATGAGATTCTGAAACAAGTTCAGAATGACATATATTTATACGAGACCCTGAAATAAATTCAGGGTGACAGTGGAATTGACACGAGATCCTAAAACAAGTTCAGGATGACATATACTATTTACATTATCCCGTTCCACCCCATGTCATGGTGAATTTGATTCAGTATCTCGGAGAAAAAAATAAGGCCTAAACTACCTTATTTTCTCCAAAGCTCTGTGCAACAAAACCCTTATCGCCCCTTTACTTTTCCCCATAATTTCAGCGATTTCTTTAATTGAATATTCATCAACAAAACGAAATAAAATTACTTCTCTATATTCTTCTTTTAATTTATCTAATTTTTGATAAATTTTTTCAATTTTTATACTGTTATCAATTTTTTCTATTAAATTTTCCGTCCTCATAGTATCAATAACCTCAACACTATCCAAACTCATTGTCTCTTTTTTATTGTTTTTACGATAAAAATCAATTACCGCGTTACGAGAAACACGATATAAAAACGCTTTTAAATTATCTATTTCAATATTATCACGAATATATTGCCAAACTCTTAAAAAAACTTCGGAAGTCAAATCTTCAGCATCATTAGTCGTTGGAACTTTAAAATAAATAAAACGATAAATTTTATCTACGTAAAAATCGTAAAGTTCGGCAAAAGCATTTTGGTCTCCGGCTTTTATTTTGGTTAAAATTATTTTTTCTTTTATTTTATTCATTTATTCTAAAATACAAAAAATAAAGACTTTTTCGTCCCTTATAATAAATAAAGAATAACAGATTTAAAATTTATTTTCAAACTAAAATGAGCTTCTCCAAAAAATACTGAAATATTTAGTATGACATGGTGAGTTGTGCGTCATTCTGAATTTAGTTCAGAATCCCGTGATAAAACACTGTCACTCTGAATTTATTTCAGAGTCTCGTGGTTTTAGGCTTATCTTATTTCCTTCGAGACCCTGAAATAAATTCAGGATGACATGGGGAACTCACCGTCATCCTGAACTATTCAGAATCTCATGTTTTTTAGGTTTTACTTTTTCCTCCGAGATACTGAATCAAATTCAGCATGACATGGGGAAAAAGAGATTCTAAACCGAATTCAACATAACAGCGCTTAAAATAAATTCAAAACAACAGTTAAATTTTCAAAAACCTCATATTATGCTATAATAAATAAAATATCAACTAAAATATACAATATGCCTTTTCAAGAACCATTTAACCAAGAAAAAAACACTCTTCCATCAAAATCTGAACCAAGAAACAAAAAAATTAAAAAAATATTTTTGTTTCTTTTTTTAATTTTCTTTATCGTTGGATCCGCCTTTTTTTTAAATAATTTTCTCAATAATAATCAGACAAATAATCCATTCAAGAAAAACGATTCCGAAAAAGATCTTTCCAAAATTATTATTAGCAACAATCTTAATGATAATTTTAAAATTATCCCGAAAGAAAAAGACGGTTTGGAAGTGGAAACCAATTCAATTTATCTTTTGAAAAGCAAAGAAAAACTGGAATTGACCTCTTTAAAGAAAAATTTAAAGATTAGTCCAAAAACAGATTATGATTTAAAAAAAATTTCCGATCAAGAATGGGAAATAATTCCTAAAAAAATTATGGAGCCGGGCACGATAATTAAATTTTCCTTACCGGTTATTGTTCAAGGAAAAAGCGATCAAAAAGAAAAAAACTACTCTTGGGCTTTTCAAGTTAAAAACGATTTTAAAGTAATTAATAGTATTCCTCGAAATCAAAGCGCTTATGTGCCGATAAACACGGGCATTGAAATAACTTTCAGCCACGAAAATTACAATGATTTTGAAAAATATTTTGAAATTAGCCCGAAAATTGAAGGTCATTTTGAAAAACATAGACGAACAATGGTTTTTGTGCCGAAAAACAATTTGGAATATGGCACTGTTTACACGATAAAAATAAAAAAGGGTTTGGGTATAAAAAATTCCGATAACAAGCTAAAAAAAGATTATATTTTCTCTTTTGAAACAGATCCTAAAAATCAAGATTATAATTCAATATATCTTTGGGACACTTTAATTCAAACAGACTCAAGTCAATCTCCTGTCATAAAAGTTTCGGTAAGAGAAATAGCAAAAAACAATACTTTTAAAACAAATCTTTATAAATTTAATAATTGGCAAGATTTTTTTAAATCTTTTCAAAAAATAAATGAATTACCGTGGTGGACTCGTTGCCAAAAATCCAAAGTAAAAATAAATACCGAAAAATTACAATTAATTAAAACTTACAATTTGCCAATCAAAAAAATTGATTATCAATCTTTTATTGAGTTTCCTGAAACATATCAAAACGGCTTTTATTTAATAGAAATAGAAAACAATAAAAACAAAAAATATCTTTGGTTGGAAGTTAATGACATAGCCACATACATTAATATCACTAAAACCAAAACAATAATCTGGACAAATAGCACTGTTACCCAAAAACCGATCAAAAAAGCCAAAATAGAAATAATAAATACTAATAAAAATTATTTAACCGACGAAAAAGGTATTGCCAGTTTCAATACTGCTGATTTTTACGATCCCCAAAAAGAAAAACATTATTATTTTAAAATATTATCGGGAAACAATATCTCTCTAACACCAATTCACTTTTCTCATGATTATCTGTGGAGAGATCCTCAAAAATCAAGTGAATATTGGGTATATCTATACAAAGATCGTCCAATGTATCAACCAAATGACACCATAAAATATTGGGGATTATTAAAAAGCAGAACAGCAAAAAAAATAACCGGAAAAATAAAAATTATTTTGAGCAAAAGCGGTTATTTTGATTATTATTATCGCCCGATCCCTATCCAAGAAAAAGAGGTGAAACTTTCCGATTTAAACACTTTTGAAGGAGAATTTAAAATTAAAAATCTAAAAGCGGGTTATTATCAAATGCAAATAAAAATAGACGGAAAAACAGTCAATACCCAATATGTCGATATAAAATCATATCAAAAACCCGCTTACCAATTAACTTTAATTCCGGACAGAAAATACGCTTTTAGCGATGAAGTAATTCATTTAAAGGCAAGGGCGACTTTTTTTGAAGGAACACCGGTACCGAAATTAAAATTAAAATTTGAAAATATGGGCGAAAAGGAATATACGAAAATATTTACAACTGACGACAATGGTGAGGTGGATATTAATTTTATTCACAAATATAAAGCGCCAAAACCATATTTGTATTATACTGAATTTCCGGATTATGATTATCTCAGCATTAAACCGGTAAACGGAGAACTATCAGATATTCAAGCTAAAACATATGTAACAATATACAAATTAAAAAAATATATTGAAACTGAAACAAAATATCCGCAAAAAGGTAAAGCGCGTCTTGAAATTACCGGGAAAATAAGAAATTTGGAAAAATTAAACAATCCAAAAGAAGAAAAAAAAGGAGAAGACGATAAAATCGCCCCCAATGTCAAAATTGAAGGGACGGTTAAAAAAATTACCTACACCAAAAAAGAAACCGGCACAAAATACGATTTTATCAATAAAAAAACATATACAACATATACCTACAAACGAAAAGAAGAAATTGTTGAACATTTTTCCGGTTTTACCGATAAAAACGGGAAATATGTTTACGAAAGAAACGTTGAGCCGAAAACATCATATGAAATTAAATTAAAATGGTTTGATGATTCGGGAAAATATAATTACAAAACCGTTTTTCTGTATTATTATGATGGTTATGATGTTATAAGTAATTATTTTTCTAATGATTATATTGATTATCATTTAAAACTTGAAGATGAAGATGAAAAAACTTATAATATCGGCGATAAAGTGCTTGTAAAATTCTTAAAAAACGAAGAACTGATGCCCAAAGGCAAAAACAGATATCTTTTTCTTCAATTGCAAAACGGTTTAAAAAAATTCTCTATTTCCGATACACCCGAATATGATTTTATTTTTCAAAAAGAGCATATTCCCAATGTTTATCTGGGCGGAGTATATTTTAACGGAAAAAATTATATCCGAACAGAACTTGACAGATATTTTGGGACCAAAGTTAAATTTAATACTGATTCCAAAAAATTAAACATTAAAATTCAAACTGACAAAGAAAAATACAAACCCGGAGAAAATGTAAAATTAAAACTAAAAGTTAAAGATATTCACGATAAAGGTATTAAAACCGAACTAAACTTAAATTTAATTGATGAGGCCTTTTACGCTTTGATAGATGATAAAGCAAATCCATTATCCGTAATTTACGCCGATGTCAAACCGGGAGTATTTTCTCAAAAAACATCTCATTTTAATTTTAATAAATTCTTCACTTTAGACGGAGGTAAAGGCGGTTGTTTTACCGGAGACACCAAAATTTTAATGGCTGATAAGAGCGAAAAAAGAATTGATAAAATTAAAATCGGAGATAAAATTTTAACTTATGAGAATCCGATATCAAAAAAATACGTTAAAGGAACGGTTTTTAAAGTTTGGGTTCATAAAGTAAACGGTTATTTAATTATCAATGATACAATAAAAGTAACACCGGAACATCAAATATTTTCCAATAATCATTTCATTGACGCCGGACTTTTAAAAATCGGCGACTGGATTTTGAATAAAAACAGAAAAAGAATTATTATTAAAAAAATAGAAAAAAAAGATGAAAACGTTCTGGTTTATAATTTAGGAATAAAACCACAACATACTTATTTTGCTAATGGTATTTATGTTCATAACGATGGAAAAGGAGGCGGTCCCAGAGAATTTTTTACAGATGCGGCATTATTTAAAACCGTTAAAACCAATGATAATGGCGAAGCAAAGGTGGAATTTAAATTACCAGACAATATTACTTCTTGGAGAGTGACCGCCCAAGCTATCAGCAAAAATCTTGATATCGGTTTAAATATCACCAAAATTCCGGTTTCTTTGCCGATTTTTATGAACGTGGTCGCAGATAAAGAATATCTCAAAGAAGACAAACCGACAATTAAATTAAGAGCTTTTGGTTCTGGGTTAAATCAAAATGATAATGTAAACTTTTTTGTGGAAATTCCCGATTTAAAAGAAAAATCCGATATATTGACAGGTACGGCTTTTAAACCTCTTTTCTACAAACTCCCCTCTCTTTCACTTGGAAAACACGATTTAATTTATAATCTTAACTCAAAAAAAGGAAATGATTCCCTTAAATTGCCCGTAAATATCATAGAATCTCGTTTAGAAACTCAATCTGTCATCAGGGATAAACTTAAAACAGGTTATAAAATTAAAAAAATGAATGATCTGCCACACACGATTATATTAAGTGATACTCAAAAAAGCGAAATATATCATCATTTGAAAAAATTGGCCTATTCTTGGGGAGATAGAGTTGACCAAAGAATCACCCGAACAGAAGCCGGAAAAATAATTAAAAAATATTATTTATCCGACTTTAATACTTCAAATTTTGATTTTTCAAAATATCAATATAAAGGAGGTATTACTTTATTACCGTACAGCAGTGAAAATCTTGAATTATCCGCCCGAATAGCTTCTTTAAAATCGGATTATTTTGACAAAAAGGCTCTTACTCAATATTTTCTTAAAAAACTAAACAATAGAAACAGCAATCAAGAAGAAATAACTTTAGCGCTTTACGGATTAGCATCACTTAATCAGCCGGTTCTTTTGGAAATTTACTCTTGGCTGGATGAAAAAGATCTTAATTTAAATTTAAAAGAAAAAATATACTTGGCTCAAGCTCTGTTTAATTTGGGAGATAAGCAAAAAAGTGAAGAAATCTATAACGAAATACTAAAAAATTACACTAAAAGCAAAGATGATTTAGTATTTGTCAAAGATAAAGATAGTGATAATTTAGATAATATTTTTAAAAATACCATCTCAATGGCGGTATTGGCTAATTTACTGGACAAAGAAGAAGCGGAAGATTTTTGGAATTACGTTATTAAAAATCAAAAACTTTTTGGAAATTTTAAAAATAGCGAAAAGGTGCTTGATTTGGAAAAAATCGCTTATTTAAAAGAAGAAATCCAAAAATTAAAGCCAAGCCCGACTAAAGTAAAATATAATTTAAATGGTCAAGAAAAAGAAATCAATTTAGCAATAAATTCTCCTTATATTCTTAATCTTAATGCCGATTTGTTAAAAAACATAAATTTTGAATCAGTGGAAGGAAACGTTAATATTTCTATTATTTATACAAGTCCTTTAAAAAAGAACACCAAAACAAGCAATGATAAAATCGCTTTAAGAAGAAAATATTTTGTTAACGGACAAGAAACAAATCATTTTAAAGAAGGCGATATTATTGAAATAAGACTTTATCCGACAATTAAATCAAAAAAATTAAAAGGAATCTATCAAATTACAGACATTTTACCGACCGGCTTAATGTTTATTGGCAAATATTATGATCCTTTTGTATCCGCTTTTCACTGTTATAGCAAAAGACCCTATGAATATGAAAATCAAAAAGTCAGTTTTTCCATTGGTAAAAATTGGGAAAAATACAATACCGTTTGCAAAAAAGATTATTTAAATTATTATGTTAAAGTAAAAAACAGAGGAGAATATAAAGCGGAATCAGCTGTAATACAAAACTTTTTAGACTCGGAAATAGTCAATTTCTCCAATGAAGATATGATTTATATTGGGGAATAATTTTTATTGTTTATTGACAAGGAGACTTTTATTGATTAAAATTTAATCATTCATTAAAACTTTTAAAAGGAGGGAAAAATGATAACAATTACTATCAAATCCGGAAATTCCACTTGGAACATAGAAACTAAAAAAAAGTGGTTGAAATTTCGAGAATGGATAGAGGAAAACGGGGGCAAATGGGAAGAAGGATTTGGCGCTCATTTAATCAGTTTTAAAGAAGTTGACAAAACGAAAAAATAGATCAAAAAACAAAGTCGGGATTTTTACCCCGGCTTTTTTACGTCAGCAAATTAATTAATATTTACAAGATGACAAAAGGAGATATGTCACCCTGAATTTATTTCAGGGTCTCGTGTAAGCTAATGTCATTCTGAATTTAGTTCAGAATCTCGTGTTTTTTAATTTTACTATTTCCTATGAGATGCTGAAATGAATTCAGCATGACAGGAAAGGAATGAGACGCTGAAATAGTACCGAATAAATTCAATACAAGATTTAAAATGACACGAGAGAAGTTCAGCATAAAATCTATATCTTATGCTTTTTCTTAATGATTTTCATCGCTTTTTTATAATCTTTAACCTTTTTTAAAAAAGGAAAAAATTTATAAAAAAAACTCGGCAACCAAGAACTCATTGTGCCACCGCTTTTTATTTCAAATAAAACTTCGGGAATATAAACGCCATAATCCCCTCTTTTTAGCATAGTTAACCAAAGATCCCAATCTTGAAATCTTTTTAAATTTTCATCAAAACCGGGAAACCGGTTTCTTCTTATCAGTGAGGAAGTATGAATATAAGGTATCTCTTTTAATTTTTGAATATCAAATTTCCAAAGTTTAAACAATTTACGACCAAATTTATGAGCCGAATAAGCATAGGCCTTATCGGGATTTTTTTTCAAAACAGACAGCATTTTACTTAACATATCTTTCTTCATCACCACATCGGCATCCAAAAAAAGAACAAATTCCCCTTTTGTTTCTTGAAAACCCCTATTACGAGCATTGGCGGCCCCTCTGTTTTCTTGACTGATAATTTGTAATTTTATTTTTTTTTCCTTAAAAAACGCTTTCCATTTTTTTAATATCTCTTTGATATTATCCGATGATCCGTCATTAACAACAACCACTTCAACATTTTGATAACTTTGCTTTAAAATACTTTGTAAAGTTTTTTCTATTTTATCCGCTTGATTGTAAACCGGAATAACTATTGAAATCATATTTTTATTTTTGCCAATTTTTATCTTGTCTAACTAACAATTCTTTCGCTTTTAAAGGATAAGCCATAACCTCTTTAACGATCTTTTCCATCCTCATTCCTTGAGATCCTTTAATTAAAATCAGATCATTCTTTTTTATTTTTTCTTGCAAAAACCTACCGGCTTCATTATTTCTGGAAAATGAAAAAACTTTCTTTTCCGACATACCTCCCTTTATTGCTCCTCGCGCTATTTCTTTGGAGGCCTCTCCTTTGGTAATTAACAGGTCAAATTTATTTTTAGCTATTTTTTTGCCAACATCAAAATGAATTTTTCTAGTATTAACCCCCAGCTCCAGCATATCTCCCAAAACCAAAATTTTCTTTCCACCCCCCAATTCTATATCTTTCATAACATCTAAAGCGGAAAGAAGGGATTCCGGGGAAGAATTATAAGTGTCATCAATAATCAAAGATTGTTTGATTCCTCTAATCAATTTCATTCTGCCGTTTGGCGGAGTAAAATTTTTCAATGATTTAACAACATTAAACAACTTTAAATTATAAATATCAGCAATCGCAATAGCGGTTAAAACACTGTAAATTTGTTTGTAATTTAAAAGATTTGGTAAAAAAATCGGCAAAATATTTCCTTTATACGAAAGTTTAAAAACAAGACCTTTTAATCTACCTTTATCATAATTTATCATTGGCTCCACCCCTCGGATATCATTATTTTTATCAAAACCGAAACAAAGTGTCTTTGCCTTGGTTTTTGGTTTTATTTTTTTAATTAAATCATTATCGCAATTTAATATAGCATATCCGCTTTTTTTAAGGTGTTTTATTATTTCAGCTTTTTCCTCGGAAATTTTAGCAAGAGTACCGAAAAACTCCAAATGAGATTCACTGATATTGGTAATCACTCCAATATCACAAGGCGCTATTTTTGTTAAATATTCCAAATCACCCGGATGATCGGCCCCCATCTCTAAAATCAAAATTTCCGGATAAGTCGAATCTGTAAAACAAATCAACTTTAAGGCCTTTAAAATAATCTTTACCCAACCAAAAAAAGATTTATTAGCGCTTTTCTCACCAATTATAGTCAAAGGAACACCTATTTCATTGTTATAATTTTTGATATTTCTCCTTACTCTAAAATCTTTTTTTAAAATCAAATAAACAGCTTCTTTGGTGGAACTTTTACCAACGCTTCCCGTAATTCCGATAATATCCGGTTGATATTTTTGAATAATTTTCTTTGATAAAATTCCTAAAATTTTCTGAATAATATTTTTCATATATTATATTTAAAAAATTTAATTATTTCGCTCCGGCTTTACCTCATAATAATTTAATAAAAATTTTGCCAAATCTCCGAACAAAGGAGCGGCGGAACTTTCCGCCCATAAAACATCTTTTGGGTTGTCTATTCTAACCAACATTACAAAACGAGGTCTTTCAATGGGCGCAAAGCCGATAAAAGAACCAATATTTTTATCCTTTTCATATCCTTTCCCGTCTTTTTTGGGAACTTGAGCGGTTCCCGTTTTCCCGGCCACATAATACCCTTTTACCTTGGCCGGCTTTCCATGACCATTTTCTACAACGGAAACCAACATTCCGGAAAGCAAAGCCGAAGTTCGCGGTTTTATCACTCTTCTGATTTCTTCGGGACCTATCTTTTCAACACTACCATCTTCGGAAATTATTTTTTTAACAATATGAGGTTTCATTAAAATCCCACCATTGGCAATAGCGGAAAAAGCGCTAACCATCTGAATCGGCGTAACTGTAATCCCTTGTCCAAAAGAAGCGGTTGCTCCATAAATTTCTCTATTTTTATTCAAAGAATTGATATTTCCGGAAACTTCGGGAAACATTTCTATACCGGTAAGATCTCCAAAACCAAAATTTTTAACATATCTTTGGAAAGTTTTTCTACCAATCCGCTTTAAAACAAAAATCACCCCGGTATTTAATGATTTTTCCAAAACATTTGTCATTGTTTGGATTTTATGTGATTTTAAATCAGAATTACATATTTTATCAACCCCTACCTTTAAACATCCTTCATCAAAATAAGTTGTACTTGGAGATACTTTTCCGCTATCCAAACCGGCCGCCATAATTATCGGTTTAAAAATTGATCCCGGTTCATATTGTTTAAATATTGCCGGATTATTAAAAATTTTTAAATCTTTTTCTTTAAAATAATAATTCGCATTATAACTCGGGTAACTGCACATTGCCAATATTTCTCCGGAAAAAGGATTCATAACAACCACCGTTCCGCTTTCTGCACTATGTTTTTCAACTGTCTTTTCCAATTCTTTACATACTTTATGTTGAATAAATTTATCAATTGTTAAAACAATATCTTTCCCATTCTTTGCCGGAACTATTTTTGCTTTTAAACCCATTAAAAAATAACCACGCCCATCTCTTTCCCCGTACAAAGATCCATATCCTCCTTTTAAAACGTCATTAAAAGCGCCTTCTATTCCGTATTGTCCACCCTCTTCCCCGTTATTATAACCAACAAATCCTGTTATCTGACTTAAAGTATCAGCTTCGGGATAATAACGATAATCTTTCCGCTCATAGCCGATACCTTTAATTTTCAAAGATAATATTTTGTCTAAATATTTTACGGGAACTTTTTTCGCCAAAACAACATAAGGATCGTCTTTTTGGTTGATTTTTTTACTTAAAATCTCTTTTTGTTCTTTTAAAAATTTTTCTTTATCAAAATCAATATTTTTATCCTTAATATTTGCCTTCTCTTTTTCAATCCAAAAATCTTTTAATATTGCTGATAATTTTTCAGTGGTTTCCTTTTTATTTTTAATGAATTTAGGATTTGCATAAAGCAAAAACAATGATTGATTAATGGCTGCCGGATAAAATTCTCCCGTGTCTTTATCTTCCAATAAAATCTTTCCTCTTTTGGGGGTTATTTTTTGACAAACCCCATGTTGATTTTGAGAAACTTCGGCAAAATACCCGCCATTTACAATTTGCAAATTAAATAACCTAAAAACAATCAGAAAATTAAACAAAAAAATAATCGTTAAGAAAAAATAAAGACGATTAT